>NZ_JBFSRZ010000017.1:0-86200 GCF_041466065.1 Vibrio sp. 10N.239.312.C11 | reverse complement strand
ATGATCTTATTCTTCGTGCTGAAAGATTAGAATGCGGTGTTCATGACACGCTTACCGATGTCTGTACAGGTGACTCGTTTTACTTTTCGCTTGAGGGCATTTACGTGAGCCTATTCCGCTGGGAGGAGTGTTGCTGGATCAACGTAAGCCTCAGTACCCCATAGGGGAACGGTTGAAAGGCTATGCTTGAAACTGCCTTCTGTTTCTTTGGTGGTGTATGACAAGTAAAGCAGCGATTGATTCTCTGCATCGTAGATACGACGAACCTTCATTGTTTTAAAGAAGATACTTTTTGATTGTTTGAACACCACTTCACCAGATTTGCTTTTGTCTATTTTAGCAATCATTTCTGATGTAATTTCACCGGTTTGACGACAAGAAATAGAGCTATCGCTTGGATCGGAAAGGCTAAGGTTTGCTTCGATTGAAGCGATATGACAAGTCACACCTGCGATTTTATCATCATCTAAAGAAGACATTTTGATATCCTTATATGTAAAAAAAATCTTACCAAGTGACAACTAATAAATATTCATATATTTATTAGTTGTTTATTAGATTTGTTTTACTTGGTATTTTTAGATATCACGACAATAAAATTACCTAATTACGTCTGAAGTTTGATACACATTCGAAGTCAAAACTCTATTTTATAGATAAGCAAATTCCGCACCTCTTCTTACTGTCTAATATGAGTGTTTGCGTTGACGCTTTACAACTAATGCAAAAGTTAGGGTTTTCTTTTCGCTTAGAGATTGTTAACTGAGATTTCAGTTCTCCCTCCATTATTTCTACATCTTTGTAATAGGCTTTAAGATAGTAGTCGTGGAATGTGAGTTTAGAAAACGGGACGAGTTCGTTTTTCCATTCGTAGTTAAGCTCTTGAGCCTCGATGAATGGCTCTCTCCAATGAACATCAAACCATAACTCACCAGTTTCTTTAGTCTTATCTTTTGCTTCTCGGTTTAGTACAAAAACGTTGGCTCTATTTCGGTAGGCAATATCCAAGTCGGTGAAGCGTTTTCCGTCAAAATCTAATAGTACCCATATCACGAAAGTGTTGTTTCGTTGATAGAAGTGCTCACGAGCGGCAATGACACTGATAAACGTTGTACTCATTTGTAATTCAAACACGACACGTATTGTTCGTCCCTCATCGTTATAGTAAGAAGAGACGTCAGGTATACGCCACTCTTTACTCATTATCTGCGTTGGCTCATCAGTAGAGTCTCTAAACGTTGCCTCTACCTCACAATCAGTGAATCTCTGTAGTCGATCATTTTCAATAGCTTCGTGAATGAACTCTTTAGATTCTCTATGAGCTTTTCCCTCTTTTTGTCCATTGAATTTCATAGCAAGGATTTGTTCTTGCTTTAGCACTGAATCTTTTTCTTGGAGAGGACACTCAGCGTTTTGGTGTTTATGCTTATAGTGATCTATGGTGCGAGCTTGATTTGAACGGAGTACGACAGGCTGAAAACAGACTGCACACAAGTAAGTTCGTAGTCCGTCTTCAATAAGACTTCTTTTCTTGAAAAAATCACCTTCTTCTATTGAATCAAGTTGGTCAGAAACCCAAATAACATCATGAGTCTGAGGATCGTAAATCTCAGTAATCAAACGTTTTTTAAAAATTGTAGTCATTAAACATCACCACTTTCAACGAGCTTTTGGAGCCCTTGATTTTCTTTGAATAACTTAAATTTTTGAGCTTTGTAAAATTCAACACCTTTCTTTGCTTCATCAAGTTCTTCTTGTTTTCTCTCCACATTGAATTCAAGCTCGTTGAGGTTGTGCTCTGCTAGTCTGTACTTGTTTTGATATTGGTCATAAGACTCAGATAGCTCGACAATTTGAGTTAGTTCTTGTTCTAAATCGCCAAAGCTACAGTCAAACTTTTCAAGTACACGTCTTAACCATTTAGCATTATCAATTTCTTTATCAAAATTAGATTTCTGAACCTTTAGATGTTCAATCTGTGTTTCTAAGCTATTTTTTTCAAACTCTTGTTGTTTGAGGTGATACTTCCCAGAAGAATAGGCAGCACGCAACTGCTCAACTTTTCTGTTGAGTCCCGATGTCGAGTTACCACTCAATAATTCGCTTCTTTGCCGTTTAAATGTTGAGATCTTTGCAACTAGTTCACTTTCTTGTTTTTTCAAATCGTGTATGTTTTTACTTAAGTCATACTTGTCTGTCTGGTTTTGATAATGGGTTAAGGTTGTTTGTGTTTTTACAATGTCACGATTTATTTGTTCCAGTGTATAGCTAGCAACTTCGATTCTTTCATTTACCTGGTCAAGTTCACTTAAAGCTTGTTGCTGTTTGTCCTCAATCGAGGATTGTTCAATTGATGCGATATTTCTGGTTAGAGAGTGAAGAGGGTTGAATGAAAGCCAAGTACAACGTTTGTGAAGTTGGTCATCTAAAACCTTGTCGCTAAGATAAGATGTAAAGTCGGTAGACGGGACTGTAAGACCGCTAAGATTCAGCTCAATCACACTATCGAAACGTTTTCTGAGTGCTAGAATCTGGTTTTGGTCAACTACGCAGTCTTCTAACGCTATTGTAAGATAGATCGCCTGATTATCTTGCAGTGTTAACTCGATCAGAGGTCTGGTGTCTGTGTCGATTAATAGGGTGCAGTGTGTTACATCTACACTAAGACTGCTGGTGCAAGTGTAGTCAATTGGTATGGTTAGTCGCTGTTGATCTGAGATTAAATGGGTTAAACGTTCACAGATTTCGGATAGAACTAGGTGGTCGCATTGTTTACCTGAATGTTGAAATAGTTGAAAACTCTTCTCTCGTTGGACGCTCTTACCGCAAACACGACAATGACCTGTTAAGTTATTGCTTTCCTTTGAGTCTATCAAAACCCCATTGTCATTAAGACAAAAACGAACTCCCATTCTTTGAGTGCTACTCAACATAGCTAAACTCCTACGAAATAAGATACATATTCAACCATATTTTAGAACAAAAAAATATGCAAATCACTTAATATTTAATTATTGACGTGGTGAAAATTTTTATAATTATCGATAACAGATAAATTGCCTATAAAACAAGACGAATCAATGACATAAAGTAGAACTAGAAGTATCATAGTTTAGATATGGTTTCTTCACTTTTAAAAGGCTTAATTTGTGATTATTCAAAAGCTACCTTTACGGCTAAGTGAGATTAATGAGTTACTTATTCCGTCTTCTGATTGCCGACAACCACAACGTGAATCGTTGAACTACCGAAAACACCAAGAAGCTGAATACCTAGCAGAAATTCTTTGGAAGTTAGAGCTGAATGGAAGCGCTTTGAATCGCAACCTCATAAGTGACCTTCATTCTGGGAAAGAGAGGTGGGCTGATGAACAAGGGGTTTATGTTTCAATCGCTGAGACGGAGTTTGAATTTGCAGTTCTAGAAAAGTTGGGGTTGATATTCTTTGAAAATGACTGGCTTAATCTAACGACCAGAAACCTACCAGACTTTTTAGATGTTGACGGTTCGATAGTACCAGTGCTACGTTTTTTAGAAAATATTAAACAAATACTTACAGGTGATTCAGAACTTTCGAATTTAGAACCACTTAAGTTAAAGATAAAAAGAAGCGATCTTTATGAGATCGTTGGTGAATATGAGTACAAATTTACCGAACATAAAGTTAACTTGACTACAGTCGGAGAGTATTTTTTTGTAGATGTTCAAGGCGACGGATGGGGTGAAGAACAACTACTTAATCAATACTTTTGGAAGTTATTCTTGGAATCAGAATGTAACAAAAATCAAATTAAACATTTTTTCTCACTAGATTCAATTTTTCCTGATTTGATTAAATTTCCCCAAATAAAGCTATATGATAGATATGATTCTGATAACTTTGAAATTTTAATAAAAGAATGTACATCAAATTCATTCTTGCTTAGATGTTCAATTTCAGAGTTTATTACTCTAGAAGAAACGAAAAGAAATTTTATTGGAAATGTATTTAAAACAATTGATAAAGAAGGAGAGTCAGAAAAGCTAACTTTGGTCGAACTTATCAACTACTATGATTCAATACAAAGTAGTAGCTATGAACTAGAAAAAGATATTTTGCCAATGCGAGCTAATTCTTATTATTACAAATTCATACGTAGTATAAATCACAATGCAATAATACAATTAGCTTCAGATAAGGTATACGTGAACTACTCTGATGTTTACGTCGATGATTTGTTAAATGAACTCCTGTTAAATATAAATGACAACCCATTATTAAAGTTTTTCTTGTTATATTGTGTTCACACAACAAATAATAATTATGCTTTATATTTACTTTCTAGCCCAAGCTTCTTTAAATATGGTTATAAACTAATCAAAAGAAATATAACTAACAAGTACAGGCTACATGTTGAGCGTGATATTATAATCATAGGACATATCATATCATTAGTTGCAGAATCTTGTATTGCTACAACATTAAATAACAATAGCGTAAATAAATTGGCGATTTTCTTATGTGATTTAATTAAAGATTCACACATAAAAGAGCTTGATACATATGATATAGATCATAATCTTTTTGATGAGATATTCAATCAATTAAAACCTTCGGATGCTGAAAAGGTAATCAAATATTGTGTTGAATACTTAAATATCACATCACCTAACCTGATAAGAAACCAATCGGAACTGTATCTGATTTTTAATTTGTTGAAATGTTTTTCAAAAAACAAGCGATACAATGATGTAGGCCAAATTCACGTTGAATTGAACAATTTAATTCTAAATAGATACAGAGAATACTTTGAAAAAAGTTCAAATACTAATGGGTACTCCTTCGAGAAGGATTTATTTTACGATACCTTACCTTGGGGTTGTCTATCTGAACAATTCTGTAATGACTTTCTTGAGCTACAACCTAAAAAGAGAGAGCTACACAACAAATTAAGCGATGATAATTTTGAAAACAAGATTCAGTTTTCGAATAGCATTTCTAACTATTTGCAGATCCTTAATAATCTCGTGAAAGTTCAAGGTGGTTCAAGGGATGTACTTATTTCAAACATTATCTATCTGATTACTGAGTTTGGGTTTGAAAGTGAGGATGTCCGTTATCCTCTAGTTTATGATAAGTATAAGAGTACATTTAAAGAAGAGTATTGCCTGTTAGTTGCTATTTCGAAGAACTTTCATTATTACCGAGATGCTGACTTTGAACGGTTGCTTGATAATATTTCTAACATAGCTCCGTTGTCGTCTATGCTTATTCTTCTAGAGAATGCTCAATCTGAAAGTAGGAATAGGTATATACAAAATCTAATAAGTAGTAAGAGCTATACTGAATCTGGAGAGACAAGTATTACTAATATTGAATCATCCTATAACTCAGCAATAATGACCAACAATCTTGACCTAGCAAAAATTGCGTTATCTCAGGCTCACCATTTTTTTGAATTTCACCATTGGAAAGATAACATTGAAGTCAGAGTGATGATGTTTCAATGGGATATTTTAGAATATAAGCTTGCATTGGTTACTATTTTAAATTCAGAGTTGTTACCTGATCAAAAAGAAAAGTCAGTGAATGACGCTGAATACCCAGAACCAAACTCGGATATAAAAAATCACCATAAGACAAAATCATGGGAAAAAGAAGCGAAATTATTTAAAAGCTATATTATAGGGCTGATAATTTTTAGCCAAGACCCCGAAAGAGCAACGAAAATTTTTGAATATTTGAAAGAATCGCATCCTAATACAATTTTCCCTCATCTCCATTTCATAACTAATATCAAATGGTTAGAGTCAAAATCTTCAACCAGTGAAGAGTTTAAATTAGTAATCAAGGATTATGAGGACTCTATTGTTGATTTCAACTTTGAAAATCTCTCGCTTGGCAACAAAGCTGATTACTTATCAGCAATATTTCTGTCAGAACAATATACAAAAGTAGAACAATTATGTGAGTTATTAGATATTGTCGAAAAATCATACAAGCCCATTGCAATAACTTACTGTCGTTCCCTTCAAAAAAATGGAAATGATAACAAAGCTAAACAGTTTGTTGATAACTATAAACTTTATCACGGGCTAGATAGTTTAGATGAAGAGTTCAATAAAGAGGTGGAAAATATTGATAAATCAATTTTGAATAGGTTTGATGAGTCAATGAGTGAGAAGCTTAAGTATCAGTTTATGATTGGGCGAAAGGATAATGATGAATTGAGAACAATTTTTAATGAAATCCGAGTTGCACCAGTTAACGATTTATCAGAAATTATTCCATCGACAAAGTTAGATAAAGATAAATTTCTATATGAAGAAGTTTTGGCTTGTGCAAAAGTTATACGGTCAAGAGCAAAAAACCTAGAAGTTGAGATTGAAAGAAATGACGAAAACCTTATCAATTCTTGGATTGTATCTATCTTCAATGCCAGATTGAACCGTTTCGGTATTTCAATAGATGAGCAAAAGTTTATAGGGGAATCTAGTCCAAAGGACAATACCAAAAAACCTAAAACTTCAGGCTCTGCTGACGGTGTGATTATGGATCAAACAAATGAACAACTGGCATTGTTTGAAGGGTTAAACCTTAACTCTGTTTCTACTTCAACAATTGACTCTCATTATGACAAACTCAATAAGTATGACCTGATAGGTTTGTCACCAATGTTTCTTGTGTCGTACTGTTACTTTAAGAATGATTTTCGTGCCTCTGTTGATGATTATATCGAGCACGTTGAAGCTAAAGACTACTATGATTTTGACCGTCCAGATGATCACACACTGGAAGTCCTTTCTGAAGCAACTACTAAACACTTAGTGGCAGCTTTAGAGTATCGAAACCGTGGACCGCAACGTGTAGCGATATATCACATTCTTATTGATATGAAGCTTCCATCTCAAGAGAAGAGCTAGAAGTCATATGCCGCTTAATTAGCGGCATTTTTCATTGGTACTACACTTGGATTAATGTAGGCTTTCGTTCCCCATAATGGAACAGTAGATAAACTATGTTTAAAGCTACTGTCTGTCTCTTTAGTGGTGTATGAGAGATAGAGTAGGGTTTGGTTCTCTGAATCATAGATACGTCTAACTTTCATTGTTTTGAAAAAAATGCTCTTGGATTGTTTAAAAACCACTTCACCTGATTTTGATTTATCAATTGTGGCGATCATTTCAGGTGTAATTTCACCAGTCTGACGACAAGAGATAGAACTATCACTCGGATCAGCAAGAGAGAAGTCAGCTTCAACAGAAGCGATATGACAAGTTACACCTGATATTTTGTCATCATTCAAATTTCTTAATGAAATATCTTTTAATGAAAAAATCCCTAAATCAACACTACCTACTTCATTATCAGAACAGCCTGAAAGTACGGTTGTAATACAGACCGCCATTAATATCTTTTTCATTGGTAACTCCCTGTTATATGGTGTCTTTTTGTTATGATTTTACTATCTTTGTTCAATCTGAGACAAAGATGTATAATGGTTGTGTAAATAAGTACACATCCTTCATTGTGAAGAATCCAAGAGAGACGTCGCCAACCTCGTTGTCCGAACAGCCAGCCAACATTGTGATGATACCCGCTGCTATTAAGGCTTTTTTCATAAGAAGTCCTTTTTATTTATAGAGTTCTGTTTACTATAAGGATATTGAAAGCTTGAATACGAGTGTAGAGCTTTTCGTTAAGTTCTTAAAGGATGTTGTTGGATAATGGAAAATATGAAGCATTTAAAGTACTTGTTGGCCTTGGTCATGCTCTGTATGCTCTGTGCTTGTAGCTCGGCACCTCAGTCGAATATATGTCTTCCAAATAGCTGTGACATTTGGGGATACTAACCGTAGGTACTAAAAGAATGAATAACGAAATACCTGAAATTGTACAGAAGAAAAACCAATGGCTGTTTAGTCAACTCGATATTGCCTACCCCGCAAAAGAGAGCCTGCTAGGCCGAGAACTTTATCAAAGCAAACTCCCGTCCAAGACATACCAACTCCTCACCCAAGATCAAACACCTTCCCAAATTGATGAACTGCATAAAGTCGACTTCCATAAACTGACCGTACTTTTTTCACTTAACCAAGCCAGCGCTTACCAAGATGAAACCGAAAGGGCGTACATGTTAGAGTTTTTGAGTCAGATTATGTTATCTGACGAACATGTCTTATACATAGGGACTCAAAATGGTGATGTAGCAGCGAGCGCTATCGTTACAGAAGCGGAGGATTCTCTGCTAATCTCAGACGTTGTGGTTGGAAGTGGTCAAAGTATCAACGCTTTTGCTAAGCAGATCCTTGATTTTTGGGCACAAGATCATGCTTCTCGCGATAAAGTGTGGGTCGAGAACTAAAGGTTCTTTGAGAAAGCGTTAATCTAAGTAAAATACCCCGTCTTATTTAAAGGGTATTGTATGTACAAGCTATTGTTCTCAATCGCTGTATTGTGTGTTAGCGCTTATTCTTCACTCAGTTTTGCTAATGACTGGGATATCAAACGCATCCTAGTTTTACACTCATACGAACCTTCTTATCAGTGGACCGCTGACTTCCAAAAAGGGATAGACAGTGCGTTCAGCCAATCTCAAGCCGAAGTTAAACTCTCAATCGAGTATTTGGATTCAAAGCGCGTCCATAGCCCTGAGTACTACGATTCTATCGCAAACTACTTACGTACCAAATATGCAGATTATAAGTTTGATGGTGTAATCGCGACTGACGACAACGCGGCTAACTTCCTTGAATCTCTGCCTAGTTTGATCGATCGCTCCACACCTGTCGTTGCTGCCGGTATTAACGATTTCAGTACCGACATGTATTCGGTGTCTGATAGAGCAACCGTGCTTTATGAGAACGATCAGATAGACGTCAATATTGATCTAATTTCGAAGTTAAGACCTAACCTAAAAATACTGTATTTCATCAATGATTACAGTGTCACTTCTGAGTTAATTCGCAAAGAGATGAATCGCGTGATGACTGAGTTCCCTAATATCACATTGGTTGAAATACGCGATTTATCGTTAGTGCGTACCCGTCAGTTTTTGGAAGGTATCTCTGCTGATGACGCGGTTTTGCTCAGTCATTACAATACCGAATTGAATCGAGGCGTGTATCATACTTATCAAGAGGTTTCGGATACTTTGTCTAAAGCAAGTGCTGCTCCAGTGTTTGCTTTGTGGCAGTTCTATATTTCGGGAGATGTACTTGGTGGCTATGTGAATCACTCTCAAAGCATGGGTGAAGAGACGGTTAAGGCGCTCGATAAGTACCTACCTCTTGGTTTCGACGAACCTTTAACTCCAGGTGAGAACAAACGTTTTGTTTTCAATTATCCAGCGATGACAAATTTCGGTATCCGTGAGAGTGCGCTACCTGATGAGGCTGTATTCATTAATGAGCCTTCATCCTTTATTCGTAAAAACTTTCAGTTGCTATTGGGATTGTCGATGGTCATTGCAGGTTTGAGCCTGATTATTTTGATGCAATTTGTCACTCTACGCCAAAAGAAAGAACTGGCTAAAAAGAGCAAACGAATCTTAAAACTCCAGAAACAAACACTGAATATTCAAAAAGATATGATTCATGTTCTCGGAGAGGCGATTGAAACTCGCTCTGGCGAAACCGGTAATCACGTTAAACGTGTCGCCAAGTTGTCTGCGTTGCTTGCTAAGTATCGTGGCTTGAGCCATCGCGAGGTCGAGATGATAGAGATCATCAGTCCGATGCATGATGTGGGTAAGATTTCAGTCCCAGAATCAATCTTGGATAAACCAGGTAAATTGACCGAGCAAGAGTGGGAAGTGATGAAGCTTCACACAACGGCAGGCTATAACTTACTGAAGAGTGGAGCCGGTGATATTACCAATCTGGCTGCTATCATTGCCAACGAGCATCATGAACGTTGGGATGGGGCTGGATATCCTAATGGCAAAGTGGGTGACGAAATTCACTTGTTTGCCCGTATTACGGCCGTCGCGGATGTGTTTGATGCACTACTCAGTGCCCGTTGTTACAAAGAGCCGTGGCCATTAGAGATGGTTATCGATTTGTTCGAGAGAGAATGCGGCTGTCAGTTCGACCCTGAGCTTACTCAGTTACTACTGAGCCACTTACCCGAGTTTGTTGCTATCCGTGATTCGTATCCAGATACCATCACCGCTGAATGTCGCATTGAATTAACGGATAAACCTATTGTTATTGAAGAATTGGCCGTGAATTAACGGTTTATTGGCAAATAAAGTCGTGATTGGTGACGCTCAAAGTATATTAATTTAATGAGTGCTGTTGCTTATGGTTAAGCATAAAGTGATCCACTGCATATTTCGCGTAGAGAAATAAGGGGCGATAGGTAAAGTGTTACCTTAATCATCACGCGTATTGAAAGAACACTATAGGATAAAACTTGAATTCAATGCGAGTGAGAGAGCTATGCGGTTAGAACAAACTAAATGTGTAATTTTCGATTGTGATGGAACACTCATCGATAGCGAGAAGCTGTGTTGCCAAGCCTTAGTGAATGTGTTTTCTGGCTTTGGGGCTAAGTTAAGCGTTAATGACTGCTATGTGCACTTTCAAGGTGGGAAGCTAGCTGACATCTTAATGGATACGCAAGCACGTTTAGGGCTATCTATCTCCATCGATACACTCGAGCCGCTTTATCGCACTGAATTAGAAGCCTTGTTCCAACGCCATTTAAAGCCGATGGATGGTGCTATTGAGCTTATTGAATTCCTCAAGCAACAAGACATTGAGTTTTGTATCGCTTCCAATGCGCCTAAATATCGAGTTGAATCCTCATTGGCAATGACAGGAATGCTCGACGACTTCAAAGGCAAAGTATTTTCAGCTTTTGATGCCAATAGCTGGAAACCGGAGCCCGACCTGATCATGTATACCGCAATGAATATGGGCTTTTTACCAAACGAATGTATTTATGTTGATGACACGGTGAAAGGCATTGAAGCAGGGGTTCGTGCGGGTATTCAATCTTTTAGATTGCGACCAACGTTTGAAGGTTCATTGAGTGATAATACCGAAGCCGACATAGCAGAGCTAGCGGCTCAGGATATTTACAGTTTGGAAGAAATATCGATTTGGATTAATGGCAAGCGCTGCTCAAGTGGTGGTATACCGCACTCTGGAGCTTTGGTGGGGTAAAGCCTAATTGAAGGCTGACTACTTTGCTTAATTGTGTTGTGTGGAAACCACATGCAGCACAAGTGAACTTCTCTCCACTTTCTGAAAGTAGATATTCGTCATGTTGGCATAAAGGGCATGTGATGTCGTCGGTGTATGGTGCATCTGTTTTATTCATTATGTGTCACCTGCAGCAAAAGGGTAAGCGAAAATAAGACCCGTTCAAATAGATTACCCCTAAGCTCGATTATTAGACAGTTTTGGCTCCTCTTAATCCCTCCTTTGCGACTTACTTCATGTTAATAACTGAGGAGTATGGTTTTACCATAGTTATTAATCAGCACCAATAAAAAAGGACTCTATATGAGTCCTTCTTAGGTTTGTTCTTAATTCTGAGCATTAAGCATTAAGTGCAAATAGTTGATAGTTGATAGTTATTTGCCAAGTGCTAAGTGCGGTATCTTGCCAAAGTTTGAGACAGAGAAACCGATGCTTCAGTCAGCTTAGATACGCCCTTTGAAGAGTTTTGAGCGACATCTTTGATTACGTCTGATTGGCCTCGTATATCATTAAGCTCAGCAGCGATGGTATTCGCTACGTTGCTTTGTTCATCAGCTGACGTTGCTATTTGTAGACTCATGTCAATTAGCGCTTGTGCGGAATCTGCAATCGAGTTTACGTCATCACCGATATGTGAAATGAGTTGGCTACTGGTTTGCGCTTGATCTACCGTTTGCACCGTGATCTTAGCAATATTTTGACTCTCTTGCTGTAAGCGTTCAATCATCGTTTGGATCTCAACTGTAGCGGATTGAGTTCTGCTAGCAAGCGTTCTCACTTCATCAGCAACAACGGCGAAACCACGACCTTGTTCACCCGCACGAGCTGCTTCAATCGCGGCATTTAGCGCAAGTAAGTTGGTTTGCTCTGAAATTGCGTTGATCGTGGTGATGACTTCGTTGATTTGGCTTGTATTTACATTCAAGCTCGTAACAGAAGACGAGGTTTGCTCAATCAAAGAAGAAAGGGTGGTTATCTCTGAGATTGCTTGCTGAACCATAGCATGGCTATCATTGATTTGTTGAGCATCTTGCTCTGCTTGCTCTGTAGAGCGCGCAGAGATATTAGATACTTCATTCGCTGATGCCGTCATTTGATCCATTGCCGTTGCAACAGAGTCTAGAGATGAATTCTGGCTCATAATCTGTGTTTCACTGCGCTTCATCTCTTTTTCGAAAGAAGCTGACGTTTCACTCAGTGTCGCTGCGTTTTGGTTTACGTTATTGACTAGTTCACTTAGCGTATCCATTGAACGGTCAAGGGCGCAACCAATCGTACCAAACTCATCTCGGCCCGGATGGAAGCCAAGGCGAGATGTTAAATCACCATCACCAATCTTTTGAGTGGTTGAGTAAAGAACCCAAAGTGCGCCACCTAGGAAGGTTGCAACCCAGTAACAGAAAAGACCAAAAGGCAAACACCATAAAAGACTGAGTAATAATGTGTACAGAGCTTGCTGCTTTTGGTTCTGTGTATCAGTAGTTGAAACGGTAAGAGAGTAGTAGTTGCCATCTTGTGCCAGTGCCGTAGCAGTCACCGAACCCGTGTTTGAAATAGTGGTTTCTTGAAGGCGTGTTTGTTGGCTAATAGAACGAACCGAAGCTGGGGAATCTGACGCTGATAAAATGCCTTGCAACTGATATTCAACCTGCTGTTTTGCACTCGCGTCAATTTGTTCCATATTGTTGACGTAGTTGAGGCCAGCGAGGCTTGCCACAGCGGCAAAAAAGATCAAGAAAATGACCCAAAACTTGTCGTTAATAGACATTTTAATAAACAGTTTGTCTATCGTTCTAAATTGTACTTCTTTCATAAAAACTCCACGGTAAATCCTTTACCGTGGACTCTAAATAACCGACCTCAATAAAAATGTGATTTCGATCGACTAATTATGAAAGTTAATGATAGCAATATATCGTTCATGAGACATCAATCAAGTATTTTTGCTCTCGATGGGTTTATTAGCCTAATGATGGTAATAACCCTACTGAAATAAGGATTTGAATTGCAATGATAAACACGCCAACGCTACCCGCTAAAAACAGCGCTTTGCTTCCACCTAACACTTGGTAAGTTGATTCTGTAGCGTGAGGTTTTACTATTAAATCTGTGTAACGAACTTTGTATACCATTACTGTCGGCAGCAGAATTGCGAGCACTGAAAGTGCAATGGCAGCGTAACCCAAAGCCATGATAAAACCTTGTGGGTAGAACAAGGCAAAACCTAATGGTGGTAAAAAAGTGATAGCGGCCGTCTTAACGCGTTTGGCATTGCCTAGTTTCTTGCTTAGAGAGTCCCCCATGAATTCAAATAACCCCAAGCTCACGCCAATAAAAGAAGTAAGAAGTGCAAGGTCAGCAAATACACCCACGATCAAGCTTAAGTTTGATTGATGAACAGTTTGCGATAGTGAGATTAGAAGCGCACCCAAGCTAGTATCAGACAATAATTGCTCTTGGCTAACCACACCCAACGTAACACTCTGCCAGAAAACATAGATGACCAAAGGCAGTGCAGAGCCAATAATCATGACCTTACGTAAAGAGCGAACGTCACCATCCAGGTATCGAACAATTGAAGGGATGCTGCCGTGGAAACCAAAAGAGGTAAACACAACCGGTATCGCAGCAACAATCAGGCCTTGATGCAAAGGCATGCTCATTAGGTATTGAGAGGTGATGTTTGGTGCAAGGAAACTGAGTACCAGTACCATCGCAATCAGTTTAAGTCCGAATAAAACGCGGTTAACTTTATCAACACTGTGTGTACCAATCGTCACAACTCCCGCAACTAACAGTGTAAATAGGAGTGTAGTGACTTGGCCATTGAGTTCAATCCCTGCGATATCCGAGATACGTTGGTTAAACTGCGCACCGCCACCTGCAATGTATGCGGCACACAAAGCGTAGAAAAGAAACATCACGGCGAAGCTTGCGATCCACTTTCCTTTCGTTCCCAAAATCGTGTGAGCTAACGTGTGTAGAGTTGCGTCCGATTCAGCGAATTGATGAAGCTCTACCATTAATAATGCGGTGAAGGCCATGAGAGCCCATAAGCCAAGCATTAGAAATAGTGAAGTTGAAAAGCCAATTCCTGCAGATGCGAGTGGAAGAGCGAGCATGCCGGCACCAATGGTTGTGCCTGCAATGATCAAAGTACTGCCAAAAACCTTTGATTTATTCATTGTATATAATTCTTTACGTTAGGGTGGGTTTTCGTTGTATTTCTTCTGGTCTAAGAGAATAAACCCAAAGAATATCTCGATTTTCAAGTATCTTGATTGAGTTTAATTCCAAATGCAATGTTTGATGTAATTAAAAATATCCACTGTATATTAATATGTACAGTGGTTGGTGCGTAAGGAACTAAAAATGCTTAAGCAAACGTTTGAGTGTGATTTGCATCAAAATTTATAGGGTAATTTGTTGTAATTGGTGTAAGGTGGCAGTACATATGTCGTTCGCGTATGCCCCTTTAGCGTAAACAAGCGCTAATGATCGCGAGTAGCTTCAAGCTATAAATATGGAATGGGTAGAGTAGAGTGCGTTCATCAAAGTGACATAATATAAGTCCAAGATGGTGCACTAGTTAATCGGACAACATGTCCACACCAAGGAATAGAGGGGGCACTATGAGTGACCAATCTTATAATGACGAAAGTCTAGAGTTGTTAGATGCTATGGAAATTGGTATCGATTTATCTGACTATGAACAGACGGTTAAACAATTAGCAGAAGAGCTTTTTAAGTCTTCGAACTAAGTTTTTAAGATCTTTAATTAGGTTTTACTGAGCTAAAGGTTTCTGTAGTTCAACGTTCTCAAATTAAACAATTCTTAAACTGAGCAAATCTCATTCGCTCACACGTCATAACAAAACTATCCTCATTAAAGTTCGCGAAGATAAACGAGCACGTTTACCATGTTACTTAGTTCTCGATACTTTAATGAGGTTCAATGAACTTTCTCGCACACCTCCACATCGCCAAGCATTGTAAAAGTAACTTAGCGGGTAATCTGTTAGGTGACTTCGTTAAAGGCGACCCTAGTAAATACTATTCAAACTCACTTTCAGACGGAATAAGACTTCATCGATTCGTTGATAGTTATACTGATCATCATGATGTATCTCGTTCTGCAAAATCGCTTTTCTCATACCAAACACGACGCTTTGCACCTATCGCACTCGATGTATTTTGGGATCACTGCTTAGCCAATCATTGGGCTCAGTTCTCAACGCAATCACTTGAGCGCTTTTGCGTAGACAGCCATCAACAGATCTTTGAACACCAAGAGCCTCATTGGCCTGAGCACTTCATTACTGTTCACCAGAAAATGGCAGAACAACGTTGGTTGCTAAGTTATCAAGACATGTCTTCTATTGAGGTGGTATTGCAACGCATGGCTTTGAGACGGCCAAAGCTTGGGATGCTTAAATCTTGCTATCACGACCTAGAGTATCACTACAACACGTTGCAGTGTCACTTTTATGAGCTTTATCCTAGTGTTTTAGAAGAAGCGAAGCAGTTTAATTCGCTTCAAATGAAGAAAAATCAAAAGGAAAGGTAAACAGCGTAATGCAGGTTTGCTACAATCCGCGCCTATTTAATCTTTGAGCATCATACTATGTCTGAATCTACAAAATCTTTTAACCAACTAGGATTATCTGAGCATCTTCTTGCTACGCTATCAGAGCTTAACTTTACGGCTCCTACCAGTGTTCAAGAGCAAGCGATTCCATTGGTATTAGAAGGCAAAGATGTATTGGCTGGTGCTCAAACGGGTACAGGTAAAACGGCCGCATTTGGTTTACCAATTATCCAAAGATTAATCGAGACAAAAGACAACGTTATTCCAAACCCGAAGCTAGTTCGTGCGCTTGTGTTGGTACCAACACGTGAACTAGCGCAACAGGTTTTCGATAACGTAACCAGCTACGCAAAGGGCACCGACATCAAAGTCGTGGTGGCTTACGGCGGCGTTAGTATGAAGGTTCAAACTGAAAACCTACGCGGGGGAGCTGATATTCTTGTCGCGACTCCGGGCCGTCTTATCGACCATATGTTCACTAAGAACATCATGTTGAGCCACACTGAAGTGTTGGTACTGGATGAAGCAGACCGCATGCTAGACATGGGTTTCATGCCTGATATCAAACGCATTCTTTCTCGTATGAATGAGGTGCGACAGACTCTGTTCTTCTCTGCGACGTTTGATAACAAAATTAAAGCTCTGGCACATCGAATGATGCAGTCGCCAAGCGAAATTCAAGTGACGCCAAAAAACAGCACCGCTGACACCGTTACCCAGATGGTTTATCCCGTTGATAAATCGCGCAAGAGTGAATTATTGGCTTATTTGATTGGCTCAAAGAACTGGCAACAAGTGTTGGTGTTCACTAAGACTAAGCAGGGTACCGATGCTCTAGTTAAAGAGCTTAAGCTAGATGGCATTAAAGCGGCATCAATCAATGGTGATAAGAGCCAAGGTGCGCGCCAAAAAGCACTGGATGATTTCAAATCAGGCAAAGTACGCGCGTTAATTGCAACCGACGTGGCAGCTCGAGGTATTGATATCCAGCAGCTAGAACAAGTTGTGAATTACGATATGCCATTTAAAGCGGAAGACTACGTTCACCGTATTGGTCGTACTGGCCGTGCTGGCAACAGTGGTTTAGCGATCTCTTTGATGAGCCAGGATGAAGCTTATCTTCTGGGTGACATTGAACGCTTACTTGATACTCGCTTGCCTCAAGAGTGGTTAGAGGGCTTTGAACCAAGCCTAGAAAAAGATCTAGCCCCCGATCGAGGTGGTCGCAGTAAAAGTCGTTCATCAGAAAAACGTAAGATGAAAGCGAAACTTAAGATTCACCAAAATCGCGGTAAAGCGCGTCGCTAAACCTGCTACTGGTTGAATCGTTTAAAACATAAACAGACTCACTCAGACATAAAAATGCCCCGCTACTGATATATTCAGTAGCGGGGCATTTTCGTTTTCGTTTTCGTTTTAAGCACTAAGCACTAAGCACTAAGCACTAAGCACTAAGCATTAAGCATGAAACTTGAAGCCGCGATTTTAGTGTTTGTTTTGCTAGTGTTCACATTTCCACACACAAGGGACTTCATAAATAAGCTCTTCAATCGAACTCGTATTCAATACCCATTCATCACTGATATTAAACGTATTGATCATTTGCTTGTTGAACAATTGCCAATGATTTAACAATGCTTCTTCAGGTGTCGATTGCATGTCGCCTTCATTCCATGTGCTTTCCATGAAAGGAGTAAGGCATACCGCTCCGTGCGCATACATGATCATTTGCCATTTAATTTCATAAATGTTGATCAAATTATCTGGATTCGCATCATTATATTCATCTGCCAACATATTAATTTGTTTTTCGATATCACCAACATTGTCGATAAAGTAATCGACCAAGTTGTCTTTTTGGCGAACAGAGTCGGTGATAAGTTGCATCGGTTTGCGTGAGTGAATCATGTTGCTAAAGAGGCGCATACTGAATAAATAGATAGTAATGTTTGGCGCGACGCCTTTTGGTAACTCTTCTACAATTTTAGCAATGTATGACTGAAAATAATCATGTAAACAATCACTTATGGCATGCCAGATTTTCTCTTTGCTACCAAAATGGTGGCGAATAAGGCTATGAGATACGCCTGCTTTCTCACTGATGTTACGAAGAGAAACACTGTCATAACCATGCTCACAGAACATATCCGCAGCTACACCCATGATCAAAAATCTCGTCTCTTCAGCGTCTTTTGCGCTTCTTCTACCTTGTTTCTTTTCAGTCATCTTCATTTCTACATTTACCTGATTACCACATTCTACACTGTTTTCCTTGAAATAAAAAATACTGCACAGGTGGAAAGTAAAGCTTGAGAATTCTTTAATAATAAATATACTGCCCACCTGTGTAATAAATCATAATAATTAAATGGAGAAGCATCATGCAATCCAATTTGTCTATCAAAGCGATACCGACCAAGCGTACGGGCGCGCTTATTGCCGCACTATTGCTCGCAGGCTCTCTAACTGGATGTAACAAAGTTCAGTCAGAGGAAAATGAGCAGGTAATCAAGCCTGTAAAGTTATTTGAGATTCCTCTGCAGGCAGATATCGAGCTTGATAGTTTTATCGCAAAAGTGGATGCAACCGACCGTGCTGCGCTTTCATTTCAAGTGGGTGGTGATATCGAAGTTTTTGATGTTCGTATGGGACAAGAAGTTAAGAAAGGTCAGGTGCTAGCCGCATTAGACGCGACGGATTACCGTATTGCCGTTGATGCAGCTCAAGCTAAATTTGACTTGGCGAACAGCCAATACAAGCAAGCTTCTGAGCTGTATTCGAAAAAGTTAGTCAGTACCGATTACTACGACCAAGCCGTCAACACCTTTACTGCCGCTGACGTTGAGTTGGAACAAGCAAAAACAAACCTTGGTTACACCACATTAGTTGCTCCATTCGATGGCGTGGTATCGATGGTGTTTGGTAAGCAATATCAGTTAATTGCTGAAAAGCAGCCAGTTCTTAATATTTTGAATCACAGTGAAATGGATGTGACGTTCTCTATTCCGGTATCTAAGCTTGAAGACCGTTCTGTTCAAGACCTAACGAGCTCAAACATGTGGGTTGTGATGGACAGCCACCGCGGTATTCGTATCCCAACGCGTTTTAAAGAGATCTCTACACAACCAGATGAAGACACCAACAGCTACCAAGCGGTTGTATCTATCGACAAGCCGGTAGGCATCAATCTACTTTCTGGAATGACAGCGCAAGTTGAAGTTCAGAAGAGTAAGTCAGACTACGGTATTGGCATTGTTGATTCAGCTTGGCTAACCAAACAAGCTGACCATGGCGAGCTATGGCGCTTTAACCCAGACTCTCGATCGATTTCTAAAGTACAAGTCCTGCTTGATGAGCAAGGTAAAGTTATAGAAGGTCTTTCTTCTGGTGATCTTATCGTTGAAGCCGGTGTGGATGTGTTATCTGACGGACAGCAAGTAAAAGCTTGGCTTCGCGAGGGGGGTATTTAATGAACCTTTTAAAATTATCAGTTGTTGTCGCGTCGGTTTTGTTACTTCAAGCCTGTAACAATGAAGCTGTACACCGTGAACAACCGCCTTTATTGGTTTCTACCTTTGACGTTGGCGCGCCGCTGACTGATCAGTTCAGAAGTTTTAATGGACAGGTGATGCCTGCAGAACTTACACCGTTGGCATTTAAGCTTGCAGGCGAAATTCAACAAGTATTGGTGGAAGCCGGTGACAAAGTCGAAAAAGGGCAGTTATTAGCCATCTTAGATAACGCAACGTACCTTCAAGATCTAACTGATGCTAAATCTCAATTCAAACTGGCGAGCAAACAGTTGGCCCGTGGTACGGAGATGTTTAGCAACAAGATGTTATCGCAATCAGAACACGACCAACTTACGGCCAACTACAAACTAGCATCGGCGAATTTGGCGGCAGCAAAACGCAAGTTAAGTTACACAGAGCTTTTAGCGCCATTCTCAGGAACAGTTTCAACCGTCGATAAGCAACGATTCGAAAACACGACTCCTGGAGAAACACTCCTGAGTGTGTACCAGAACGATAAGGTGTATGTGCGAATTCAAGTGTCAGATTCGATCTTGGCGTCGATCAGCCCAGACATGCGTTCGAGCAGTTACCGCCCACAAGCAACTTTTGGAGGTCACTCGGGGGAATATCCTCTGACGTATCTAGAGCACACTAGCGAATTGCACCCACAATCACGTACCTACGAGTTTTGGATGCAGATGCAGCAGCCTGAAAGTGAAATTCTGCCGGGTACGAGCGTTACGGTCAATGTGGATATGGCGAAAGCGGGTCTGAGTGATGTTCAAGGTTACCAGTTACCAATGACAACGCTAGAAGCGGGCTCTCAAGCTAATCAGTTCTATGTGTGGAAAATGGAAGACGGACAAGCATTCAAAAGCGAAGTAGAAGTCGACAAAATCAGTGGCCAAGGCGCATTAATCGCTCATGGTGTTGAGCAAGGTGATCGACTCGTAAACTCGAATCTAAGAAAACTCCGTGACGGAATCGAATTGTCAGGAAAAGCAGAATGAACATCGCAGAATATTCAATAAAAAACAAAGTAATCAGCTGGCTGTTTCTAGTCATTTTGGCCATTGGCGGTGTGTCGTCTTTTGGCAACCTATCCCGTTTAGAAGACCCAGCTTTTACCATTAAAGATGCAATGATTATTTCAACTTACCCCGGCGCTACGTCTATGGAAGTTGAAGAAGAGTTAACGTATCCACTTGAAAAAGAGATACGACAGCTGCCTTATATCGACAAGATTACTTCAACGTCGTCGAATGGTATGTCTCAAATTATGGTCAGCATGAAGATGGACTACGGTCCAGACGAGTTGCCCCAAATTTGGGATGAAATGCGTCGTAAAATCAACGATCTACAGCCAACACTACCCAGTGGTGTTAACTCAGTTCAGATCATTGATGATTTTGGTGACGTATTTGGTGTGATGATCATGCTGACCGGTGATGGCTACGATTATGTCGAGCTAAAACAGTACGCAGATTACCTAACGCGTGAAATCGAATTGGTTGACGGTGTTGGCAAAGTAAGTATTGCGGGTGACCAACAAGAGCAATTGTTTGTTGAGATGTCACTTGAGCGTTTAGCAGCGCTGAACTTAGATATGTCGATGGTAACGTCACTGTTAGCACAACAAAACAGTGTGGTATCGGCAGGCGAGGTAATGTTGAATGGCCAAAGCCTAACGATCAAACCTAACGGTACGCTGAGCACAGTTGAAGAGCTAGAAAACCTAATCATTCATGGTCGTGACACTGGTAACCTGATTCGTTTGAAAGATGTCGCTGAGGTTACTCGAGGTATCCAAGAAAAACCGGGCAATGTATTAACTTACAACGGTAAACCAGCGATTAACCTAGGTATTGCATTCTCTTCAGGCGTAAACGTGGTTGAAATAGGTAAAGCATTGGATGCGGAACTGGATCGCCTAGAAAGTATTAAACCAGCGGGTGTAGAACTGAACTACTTCTACAACCAAGCGCAAGAAGTAGACAAATCAGTGGCTGACTTTTTAATCAGCCTAGTTGAAGCGGTAGCCATCGTTATTATTGTTCTGCTGTTCGCAATGGGTTTACGCAGTGGTTTGATCATCGGTCTAGTGCTTCTATTGACCGTATTCGGTACGTTCATTCTTATGGACTACAACGATGTCGAACTGCACCGTATCTCACTGGGTGCTTTGATCATCGCATTGGGTATGCTGGTGGATAACGCGATTGTTGTCGTTGAAGGTATTTTGGTTGGCTTGAAGAAAGGCAAAACCAAGCTTCAAGCAGCGAAAGACATCGTGACACAAACACAATGGCCACTATTGGGTGCGACCATTATTGCTATCACGGCCTTTGCACCAATCGGTTTGTCGAAAGACGCGACAGGTGAATTCATGGGCTCACTGTTCTGGGTTTTGTGTTTTTCATTGTTCTTGAGCTGGGTTACAGCGCTAACGCTGACTCCGTTCCTTGCAGAAATGATGCTGAAAGAAGAAGACAAGGTCGATGAGAACGAAGACCCATACAAAGGTATTCTGTTCGTTGTATTCGGCGCGTGTCTGAAAGTAGCACTTCGATTTAGGTGGCTTACCGTAGTAAGTATGGTCGCGCTATTAGCAGTTTCTGTGGTTGGTTTTGGTATGGTGAAGCAGCAGTTCTTCCCGCCATCAAATACGCCAATGTTTTACGTCGATATGTGGATGCCGGAAGGTACCGATGTACGTGAAACGATTAAGCAGACAGAAAGAGTTGAAAGCTACATTCGCCAGCAAGATGACGTTGAGTTTGTAACTACAACAGTTGGCCAAGGCATGCAACGTTTTGCGCTGACATACCAACCCGAGAAAAGTTACGAAGCGTACAGTCAACTGCAGGTACGAACGACTGACCGAGACACCATGTTTAAAGTCCTAGAAGGGCTAGACAAGGACTTGGCCAATAAATTTGAACAACCTACGTTCCAATTTAAATTGATTGAGTTTGGCCCGTCGCCAGCGTCAAAAATCGAAGCTCGTATTAGCGGTGCAGACCCGCAGATCCTTCGCAGCATAGCTGTTGAGGTAGAAGATATCTTGTTGGCGGATCCTGGTTCTCGAAATGTGCGTCACGACTGGCGTGAACGCACCAAAGAGCTCGTGCCACTGTTTAACGAATCAAAGGCACGTCGCCTTGGTATTTCAAAGACGGATCTGTCTGAGACACTACAGATGGCGTTTGGTGGCTACAACATCGGTTTACTGCGCGATGGTACGCACATGTTACCTATCGTGGCACGCCTGCCTGAAGAAGAGCGTTTTGACTTTGAATCACTGAACAATGTGAAGATCTGGAGCCCATCACTGCAAACCTACATTCCTGTAGAACAAGTGATCGATGGAGTTGAGCTTCAATGGTCTGAGCCACTGATTCAACGTCGTGACAGAAAGCGTACGTTAACGGTTCTGGCTGATCACGATGTATTGGGTGATGAAACACCAGCTAGCTTGTTTGCTCGCGTAAAACCACAAGTAGAAGCATTGGCTCTACCAGAAGGTTACAGCATCAGTTGGGGCGGTGAGTACGAGAGTTCAAAAGATGCACAAGAATCTCTATTTGGTTCACTGCCAATGGGTTATTTGTTGATGTTTATCATCACTATGCTTCTGTTCAACTCGGTTCGTAAGCCACTTGTGATTTGGTTTACGGTGCCACTCTCTATCATTGGCGTTTCGATTGGTCTGTTAGGCACTAATATGCCATTTAGCTTCACTGCGTTCTTAGGTCTATTGAGTCTAAGTGGCATGATTTTGAAGAACGGTATCGTACTGCTTGACCAGATCAACAGTGAGCTACAAACAGGTAAAGACCCATATTTAGCGGTTGTCGACAGCGCGATCAGTCGTGTACGACCGGTATCTATGGCAGCACTAACGACTATCTTGGGCATGATTCCCTTGGTATTCGATGCATTTTTCGGCTCGATGGCGATTACCATCATGGCAGGCTTAGGCTTTGCTACAGTACTAACGCTAATAGTAGTACCAGTGATGTTCGCCATTCTATATAGAATCAAACCGTCCACTGCGGGTTATTAGGGATTGATATAAAACAGATTCTTTTAAGCCAGCCCAGTCAATTTTGATTGGGCTTTTTTACGGATATGATTTGATAAAACAAGACGAAGATAGGTCCGAACTAAGAGGACGTTGCGATAGCAATGCGTGCCTTAACAAGGATCGTTTTAAAAGATAGGTATTATAAAAGTCGTTAGCCAATGGTAAAGCGGCTTCCGGTATAATAGAGAATAGAGAATAGAGAATAGAGAATAGAGAATAGAGAATAGAGAATAGAGAATAGGGGCTAGATTCTAGATTGCTAGGCGGATATCCAACTCAATCGGCTTTGGCATGGCTAAGTGATAGCCTTGATACATATCGAAGCCTAAACTTTGCATCGCAGTCAGTTGCTGTTGGGTTTCTATCCCTTCGATGATCGTCTTTGCACCGATTTGGTTGGCAAGCTTAACTACTAACTCCATTTTTTGAGTATCACCGTTTTCAAAATCCAGCATCACAGAGCGATCGATTTTGATGATATGAGGAGTGATATGGCGAACACGTTGCTCTGTTGACGCCTGTGCTCCAAAGTCATCAACCGCGATTTGAAAACCATTATCTGCAAGTGAGTGGGCCGCGTTTTTTAAGCGTTCTTCACTCTCTACATTAAGTTCGACCAACTCCATGACGATTTGTTCGCACGATAAGTTAAGCTCGTGAAGACGTTTAGCTAACAGAGTGTCTTTTACTTTTTCTGATGCAAACAACTCACCAACGTTTGGAAGTACGTTCAAAAAAAGGTTTAAGTGACGGACCGTCGATTGTGCGAAGTTACGGATGTGAATGGCTCGGCTCAGTCTCTCTACGTTGATTTTGTCTGTGTATGAGGTTTCGTCTGAATGGAAGAAGTGATCTGGGCGAACGACATCACCTTTACAATTGGAAATACGAACCAAAGCCTCTACGCCTATCTGAGTAAAAGAAGAATCAAATATAGGTTGGTAGACACTTGTAAGTGTTAAGTCTTGGTATTTCGCAATAAACTGCATATCGGCATCCACAGATATACAACTAATAAATTCACTTCTGTCTGATAAAATCATAATCGCTAATAAAAGGTGTTTATTCAGTGACGAGAATACACATCACAGTTGTCATAATATTGACAGGTGTTGATAAATTGTCAATTAATAAAAATTAATTTGTCACGGTAACATCTAAATAATTAAAGTCAGCGAAAAATCAGGATGATAAAGGTCATTATGTATCAAGGATATATATTGATTAGCTTGTTTAATAGGTTCAGTGAATTTGATGTCTGAGTAACCTGTATCACATCAACCCTATCAATATAAAGCCTTAACACGTATACACCTAAAATAAATATGGTTAAAGGCTTGCATTCTGGGGGAGTATCAAAATAATAAAATAAATAGATCTTTGTGGTTACATAAAAATGATGTCTGTCTCTCAAAATTAATATTGAGGTTGTTAAGTTATTAATTAGTAAACTGGAGAATCCGGATAATAAATGAGTGGAATATAGGTGTTATTTTATAAAATAATAGTGTGGGTATAATTATTTACGTTATATATCAAATTGAAAATTGGCTTGTATTTTACTGCCATTGTATTACCGCATAAAGTTGCAGGTATTTACGAACTAGTTGTTGATTTCCAGAGCGTTTTAGCGGGTGAGCGAATCGGATAAAACACGGACTGATTTTGAAGTTACTATTTAAATCATCTGCGAATTGAGTATCACTCTCTCTTAGCGTGATACCTTGTAGGCTGTAGTCGCTAATCTGGTCTGGGAGTTCCCCCATCCACCAATGCAAGAGTTCACCACTGTTTTTGCTTCGACTTATCCAATGGTCGGAGACAATAATCAATAGGTCATTGGGTTGAATGGCAAATCCGTACTCTTGCTGCCAGTTATGAATGTCCAGCATCAACTTTTTACGACAAGTCTTTCCTGCGCTCACCATATGGTGGCTAATCATCCAAACGGTACCAATTTCAGAAGAGATTCGGAAATGTCGTGGCGTTTCACCAGAAGAGAGCATTTCTAGTGGGCTTACGTTGCTTGTATGATTGAAGCTAACGAAAGTGTGCTCCATTCGTCTCGCAAACGCTTTGCCTATGTGATGTTCACTGATCCCTTGATTGTGTACGGTAGGGTAATGACGTTCACAAAGTTTCAAGCAATCGTCTTGAAACTGATTGACGCTTTTAATCACCAGATCTAATAACAATGAAGCCTCTTATACACGGTTGCTATCTTATTGATGGGCAATAGTACGGTAATTTCGGCGCCATTACCTATTGTCAAAGTGCGAGTTCTTGATCCCTCTATCAAAATTAACCATTACTGAGCGATTTTATGGATAGCACTGGCACTCTACTGGTCTGTAAACTAAATTATGAGGAATTATAGCTAGTTAGAAAACTTGAACTGATTGGCAGAGTTGCAGTGAGCTAACGAAATTATAGCTTAGTCGGCTAATCACAATTGTTCTACATACTCTTTATTTGGAAACACCCATGACCATTCAATTAGATTCAAAGCAAAAATCCGAACTCACTCATACACTTCAAAAGTACCTACAAGATGAGCTCGATGTAGAGCTTGGTCAGTTCGACACTGAATTCTTAGTCGACTTCATCAGTAAAAAGTTTGGAGCCGTGTATTACAACAAGGGGATAGAAGACGCTCAAAAAGTTATGGAACGTAAGATGTTAGACATATCAGATGAACTCTATGAAATTGAACAAATCGTTGAAATATAACTCAGCAAGCGATTGTTCGACAAAGAAATTTGTCCATAAAGCAACTTGTTCAAAATTTTTGAATAACTCGTTTAATTTGAAATGATGTAACTAATGTAAAACTTGGTAAATAATATGTTACGCAAACTTGGTGTAGGGTACGCTTTTCAAAACTATACGACACGTTAACATTCGGAAGAGATGCATGAACAACAACGTCAAAAATTACAATCCTTTAGCAAGAGCAATGCATTGGATCTCAGCACTCGCAATATTTGGCCTATTTGGTGTAGGCCTATGGATGGTTGATCTTTCTTACTACAGTGAGTGGTACAAAACAGCACCAGACTACCACCGTTCGGTAGGCATTCTTTTGGCTGCCGTTACCATTATCCGCTTGTTTTGGAAGCTAGTTACCGTGTCACCTAATGTGGAAGGTAAAAGCTATGAAGTTGTAGCGGCGAAGATCGCTCATGGATTTATGTACATTAACTTAGCGGTTTTATTTATTTCAGGTTATTTGATTTCGACATCAGATGGCCGTGGGATCGAGGTATTCAATTGGTTCACTGTACCAAGTATGGGTGAACTATTTGCAAACCAATCTGATCTCGCAGGAACGGTTCACTACTATGCTGCATGGGTACTGATCATTATGGCATCAGTGCACGCCTTAGCGGCGATAAAACACCACGTTATCGACAAAGACGATACGCTACGAAAAATGATAGGAGCTTCAAAATGAAAAAGTCAATTATCGCTACAGGATTAGCATTTGCTATGGCAATGCCTTTCGCTGCGAACGCCGCTGATTACGTGATTGATACAAAAGGTGCGCATGCTTCAGTTAACTTCAAAGTTAGCCACCTAGGCTACAGCTTTATCCAAGGTCGTTTTAACACATTCTCAGGAGACTTCTCATTTGATGAGAGCAACGTTGAAGCGTCTAAAATCAACGTAACGGTTGATACAACTAGCCTTGACTCAAACCACGCAGAGCGTGATAAGCACATCCGTAGCGGTGATTTCATCAATGCTGGTAAGTTTTCTGATGCGACATTCAACAGCACAAAAGTGGTTGATAAAGGCGACGGCAAACTTGAAGTTATGGGTGACCTTAAACTTCACGGTGTAACTAAGCCTATCGTTATCGAAGCTGAATTCATCGGTGCTGGTCAAGACCCATGGGGCGGTGAGCGTGCTGGTTTCGTTGGTACAACTCGTCTAGAGCTTGCTGACTTCAATATCCCAGTAATGGGCGCTTCAAGCTATGTAGACATGGATCTGCATGTTGAAGGTGTAAAGAAGTAATCTAGCTATCAATAATCGCTATCAACATATTTAGAAAGATCAAAATCCTAGTCGATACGAGATAGGGCAGCGTTAGCCGGTTATTTAGTAATATGGAAAGTAGCAAAGCAGCTAGAATATAGAGAAAGGCGCAAAGTTTTCACTTTGCGCCTTTTTTATTGAGGTAAATGGCCACGCGTTTAGGTCTGTTTTGTGTCAAACCTTTTACTGCGTCTTAAGCCACCATTTACCTCTGCCAGTCAACGTTGCAATGACTGAGTTATCTAGCTGAACGACTAATCCCTAATAGTTCAGCCTACGATTCGTTACTTTGTTTCTAATGAAACGCTTGCTTTGTAAACAGTCGCTAGTTAAGCCGTTTCTAGTTCAGCCTTTGGAACCACGTTTAGGCGGTCGCCATAGATTGGACGTAGTGCTTGCATAACTTCAGTACGAGTCATCACACCGACCATTACGCCATTTTCTAGCACTGGAAGCATATGTGGTTGGCTTACTTTCATCGCTTTTGCACGCTCTTCTAAAGAAAGAGAGGTCAGGCGAGTGGCATAGCCCATGCTTGTTGTCGGGTACAGTTGTTCTTTATCGATACATAGGAACTCAGCAACATCGACCAGTTTGTCGTTTGCATCAATAGCCACTACGTCACGGCTCATTAGGTCTACCACTTTCTGACCTTTAATCGGAATGTAGTCTTGGCACCAAAGGTCAACCATTACGTCGTGAACAGAGAGGATACCTACTAGGCGGCCTTCAACATCGCAAACAGGAGCGCTAACAAGTTGAGCATCTAAAAGTGAATCAATCGCCACTGAAGTAGGCATTTCTACGCTCAGTGTAATTGGTTGAGTGTTCATGATTTGCTTGATAGTAGTTGTAGTGTTCATAGTGGTTTCCTTAACTGACGTAATTTCTGTTGTTTGAGTTATTGCTGTAATTTTTGCCGCTTTAAGCTGCGGGCGACGGTAGATACTCCAATTGGCTAAGCCGACCAATACCGCACCACCTACAATGTTGCCGAATGTCACTGGTATTAAGTTTGCAGTGACAAATTTCATGATGTTCAGGTCTGCATACTGGGCTGATGTTGCGCCAATTTGCATCCAAAAACTCTCTGGTGCGAATGCTTGAATTGTGATGCCTAATGGAACCATAAACATATTCGCCACACAGTGTTCAAAGCCTGAGCTAACGAACATTGCAACGGGTAATACGGTCATCATTGCTTTAGTCATGGCGTTAGCTGAGCTGAACGTTAACCAAATTGCTAAACACACTAGTAAGTTACAAAGCACACCCAAAGCGAAAGCTTGAACAGGGCTGTGGTGTAGCTTGTGTTGAGCAATGTTTAGAGCGTTTAAGCCCCATTGCCCGCCATCCAGTTGATATAAGCCTGCTGCACTTACCAAAGCCAGTAGGAACATGGCACCGATAAAGTTGCCTACATATACCTTGCCCCAGATAGACAGCATCTTGGTGAAGGTTATCTGCTTATTAGCCCATGAAATGCTTGATAACACCGAACTGGTAAATAGCTCGCCACCACAAATAACAATCAGGATTAACCCCATGCTGAATGCAAGACCACCGGCTAAGCGACTTAATCCCCATCCTGCATCAGCGCTACCTGTGGTCACCGTGATGTAGAATAAAAAAGCAAGCCCGATGAATGCGCCAGCCATGATTGCCAAACTCAATGTCATGCTGCTGGTTTTATTTGCTTTGCTTAATGCAAATTTCTCGGCTTCCGCCATCATTTCTGTTGGCGAGAACAGTTGCTGATTTTCAGAAGTGCTGGTTGCCATATCCCCCCCTTGAACAATCCGTCATGTGTAATTCCTAGTGTTAATGACTTGGTTAATCCGTAATGGTTAATCAGTAATGTTTTGCAGGGCTCGTTGTGTCCTGCCATTCCAGATTAGGGGGTTGAGGGGTAGAGGTAAAATTGATAATTTTTAGAAACCACATCAAAAATATTGATATAGATTTGGTTAGGCGTAGAATGAAATTGATTGCTCATCGGCTTAACAAAAACGAGCAGCAGGACATAAGTTATTAAAAGAATTAAGGATAGATTTTGCGTTATTCATTAAAGCAACTCGCCGTCTTTGACGCGGTAGCAGATTCGGGAAGCGTAAGTCAGGCAGCTGATAGGCTTGCATTGACTCAGTCGGCGACAAGTATGTCTCTTGCACAGTTGGAAAAAATGCTCGGCAGGCCTTTGTTTGAAAGGCAGGGCAAGCAAATGGCGCTCACTCATTGGGGCATGTGGCTTAGGCCAAAAGCGAAGCGTTTACTGCAAGATGCACAGCAAATTGAAATGGGCTTTTACGAGCAGCATTTATTGAGTGGAGAGCTCAAACTCGGTGCGAGCCAAACCCCGGCAGAACACCTGGTTCCAGACCTCATCAGTATTATTGATAACGACTTTCCTGAGATGCGAATCTCGCTTGGTGTACAAAGTACCGATGCGGTTATAGATGGCGTATTAGATTACCAATATGACCTTGGCGTTATCGAAGGTCGCTGCGACGATAACCGAGTTCATCAAGAAGTGTGGTGTACCGACCACTTAACGGTGGTTGCATCGGCTCATCACCCATTTGCAAAGCGTGAACGTGTCAGTTTGGCGCAACTAGAACAAGCGAAGTGGGTATTGCGTGAACATGGTTCAGGTACTCGCAAAGTTTTTGATAGCTCTATTCATCATTTAATTGGTGATCTTGATGTTTGGCGAGAATATGAACACGTTCCTGTTTTAAGAAGTTTGGTAGCAAACGGCCCATATTTAACGTGTTTACCTTATCTCGATGTCGAGCAGTTTGTTGAATCTGGCCAGCTCGTTACTTTGAATGTTCCTGAGCTTGAAATGGAACGTACGCTTTCGTTTATTTGGCGTGCGGATATGGCAGAAAACCCACTTGCTGAATGTATTAAGCGAGAAGGCAAGCGCATGATGAAAGGTAAGCCGTCGGTTCTATAACGGTAATTTGATAAAGGCTAGGGGCTGTTGACCTTTCGTGGTTAAGTTTTGTTCGAGGTAAAATCGTTTTAGGCGCGGCGAAGAGTATGTAGCCTAGTCATTTTAAGCAAATATTCTTCAACAAAGCATAAAGCGATTTTAACCGAACCCTTCGGGCAGTCCTTGTGGTTCATTTCTACTGCGTTATCGCCTTTTCATGTAGGCTAACTACACATCAAAGCCTCTGCCTTGTATAAATTTCCCACAAGAGCTGCAAAATAAAGCTCGAAAGGTTAACAGCTCCTTATAACCTAATGTGTTGAATAAGCGATTCCGGTCTCTATCTGGTGATAAATGCATATTCGCGTACATTATTAATGTGATCATGATCGGCTAAAAGAAGGCGTTCTTCCCATAATATGCTTACTTGATTTTAAGTGAGGCTAAATCCGGTGCGATGAATTTCGTAATTAGGCTTTAGAAATAGTATGAGTACATTAGTCGCGATTTCATTAACAACAGGTATTTTGTCAGGTCTATGGGGATGGATAGCTATCTCTTTCGGCTTGCTGTCATGGGCCGGTTTCTTAGGTTGCACCAGTTATTTTGCTTCGCCAACAGGCGGCGTCAAAGGACTAGCAGGTAGCTTATTGACCAACATGACTGGCGTATTCTGGGCAATGGTGATTATCGAAAGCTCGACCTTCGCAGGGTTAGAGGTTTTAGGCTATATGATTACCGCTATTGTCGCTTTCTTTATGTGTATTCAAGCCAAACAAGCGTGGCTAGGTTATATCCCAGGAACCTTCATTGGTTGCTGCGCGACGTTTGCAGCAGGCGGCGATTGGCAACTTGTCGTGCCATCTTTACTGCTTGGTGGTGTCTTTGGATACTTGATGAAAGCAACGGGGCTTTGGCTTCACGAAAAATCGACTCAATCTTCGGAAGCGGTTGAACAACACGCTAAACAAGCCAAGGCTTAATTCGTTAACCTAACCTTAATTCGTTAACCTAACCTTAGTTTAGTCACTGTGAACTCTTGCAAGATAACCCCCAATTAATTTGTATATCGATTTATACAGGCACACCACTTGGTGTGCCTTTTTTGGTTTCTTGTCCCGTCCTGAAATGTGTTTACACATTGAGGACGAATTATGACTACTTCAAATAGGACCTATGTTAAGCGCACTCAGCGTGATTACACACTAGGCTTTAAATTACAGATTGTCGCTGCTGTAGAAAGAGGCGATATGACATATAAACAAGCCCAAACCATTTATGGTATCCAAGGCCGCTCAACCGTTTTAACCTGGCTTCGAAAGCACGGTAAGATGGATTGGGCGCAAAATCCAAGGATGAATGCCATGCACCAATCACCTAAGCCTAAAGAATCACCTGCACAGAAAATAAAACGTCTTGAGAAAGAGTTAGAAGACGAAAAAATCAAGAATCTCTTTTTAAATAGAGTGGTTGATATTCTTGATGCTGAGCACGGAACCAGTCTCAGAAAAAAGTATCTAGCCAAGGAGCAAGAAGCCTTCAAAAACAGGAAGGAATAAGTTTAGTTCGAATATGTAAGCTATGCGGTATAACGAGGCAGAGTGTTTATCAACGAGAGAAGCGAATTCATCATCGTCAGTTAGAGCTTAAACCGATTAAAAAAATGGTGTTGGATATTAGGCGTTATATGCCTCGGGTTGGTACTAGAAAGCTCTATTTTTTGCTTAAACCCAAACTACAAGAACAAGGTATCAAGTTAGGTCGAGATGCGCTTTTCAACTACTTACGCGATGAACGATTATTGGTAAGACCTAAACGTAGTTTTACAAAAACGACCAATAGTAGACATTGGATGAAGAAACACCCGAATTTATTAAAGGACTACCAACCATGTAGTCCGGAGAGTGTGTTGGTGAGCGACATAACCTATGTTCAATCTGATGAAGGGGTTCACTACCTATCATTGGTTACGGATGCGTTTAGTCGAAAAATAATGGGCTATGAGCTGAGCAATGAAATGAAAGCGACGGATGTCGTGAAAGCGCTGGATATGGCTATCAAAGGGCGTCGATATCATCGTCCTTGTATCCATCATTCAGATCGTGGTCTGCAGTATTGCTCAGGTGTTTATCAAGATAAGTTGAAAAGTAGCGGCATAATGCCTTCGATGACAGATGGTTATGACTGCTACCAAAATGCCTTGGCAGAGAGGATAAATGGAATCCTGAAACAAGAGTTCTTACTTGATAAGTGTAAAAACCTCGGAGAGCTTAAACAACTAGTAAAAGAGTCTATAAGTACCTATAACAACATGAGGCCGCACCTTAGTCTCAGGATGAAAACTCCAAATGAGGTGCATGAAAAAAGCCAACAGCTGACGCTGTTGGCTTAGTAGAAAAACTGTCAACGTATTTTAGGACGAGACATCTTAATCAATTCAAGAAATTATCAACAGAAGAACTAATAGCACTTATCAGATAAGCAAGAAGCTAGGTATTTCCGTTTGCCATGGTGATCACGCGTTTCAAAGTCCATCTCAACAACAATGGAATACAGTCTTGTCCTTGATTCTCACAATGAGACACGATCGCTAAAGCCAGGTCTGGTTTTGCGTGTTTCTTGAGAACTTTAGCCACAACTTTTTTCGCTGGAATAGGGTGATCATAAGGAATCTTAACCATGTCTCTGAAAAAGTTCTCAAACCCATTCATGTACAAGTAGTGCTCGATGTCTCTATCAGGCAGTTCTGTGAGGCGATGTCGTTCTTGATCATTACCAAGTTTAGATAGCACAGTCGCCGCATATTTTTTTCCGGCTGCATCACCATCAGTTACTACATGCCAATCGATACCAAACTCTTGCGCTACTTTAATGAGCGCTTTAAGACCAGACTGCGCGAACTCAATAATTTGAACGCCTTCCGCAGCAAGGTTATACCCACATTGGTTGGCTAACTCGTTAAACAACCAGACTTCGGTTTCACCTTCTACTAACAACCAGCAGCGAGCGTACAGAGCGCCGGACCGGTGAAAACGAATATGAAAACCAATTCGACGAAGTTCATCTTTGCTGAAGTGGTTCACATTGAGTTGGTTGGCAATGGTTTTATCTGACTGACGTACTAAACGACGAATCGATTGAAGCGGCACAGCAGCAAGTAGATCGCCACTGTTGGTGGTCAGGATTTTTTGCATGGGCAGCTTTTGCATCAAGCTCCAAGCCCTTGCCAAGTGCGTTGGGTGCAATCGACCTTCTGGATCTTCAAGGATCAAAAGAGGGCGAGCACATCTTCTTAAGTCATTTGGCCCTTTTGCTTGCAAATAGGCATTAAGCAACCCCATGAATAATAAGCGAGTTTGTTTGTTTTTGGTCTCTTCGACCAATTGATGAATGCTCTTGTCGTTCGCACCAGCTGAGTAAAGTAACCCATCACGCGGTTTTCTCGGATTTTTACGTGAGACACTCTTAAATGAGAAGTAGTGTTCTATTAAGCTTTGCATCGACTCAAGACTACTGCGCATTTCACCTTTATTAACATGTCCGGGTATTGCCATAAGGCGACGGCAGGTGTTGTCGATGCGCTTTTCTATCCTTGCCTGACGCCCATTTCCGTTATTGCCGTTTCCATTGCTGCCATTACCATTGGTTGTTTGACTCTGGCCGTTACTATTTCCGTTCACATTATTAGCGTGACCGTTGCTAGCATGAACATTGGCTGGTAGGTGAGCATTATGGTTAAGTGAGTTGCCGTTGAAAGGGCGATCGAAGTGTCTTGCATCTCTTAAACGAATTACAGGGTGTAACGTCATTAATTCTTGAGCGAGCTTTTCTGAGTGATGAAGCTTGAGAGGGTTTCCGTCCAACCCCAAAAATGCATAGTGTGTTGTCGTTTCATACTGTTCTAACGTGGCACTGATTCGATAATAGATACGAAAAACACCAAACTCGTCTTGAACCCACACCGGCTTGAGTTTGCGATAACGTCCTGCATTTAGCTCACTTTTATCGTTGGCTTTTAACGCGAGAACAATTTGAAGGTGTTGAGACTGTGGATGTGAAACTGAGTAATCGACATGGAAATCGGTCATTTCGAAGTGATATGGAACTCCGTCTGAAGGGAGAACGACGGAAAGGGCATCCAATAATGAAGACTTACCCCAAGTATTTTCACCAATAAGCGTGGTTAGCTCATCAAACGCAAGAGACATGCGCTTAATACCTCGAAAGCCAGAAATCTCGATTCTTTCTAGTTGCATAGGCTTACTCCTAACGGAAGGCTCTGCTAATTGTTTGAAAGCTAACAGATATCTTTAATCATAATCGAAAAACACAAATCTGGTATGCTCACCTGTCACAAAACCCGTTGTTTATTTATACGGTGCAAAATGAGATTTTCGATCTATCTCGAGTATTTTTTTGCAGTGCAGTTTCATAAAATTCACGATTCTGTCATGATTCTCGACCTAGTATGAAGGGACAAAGAGAGAAGAAAATATGACTAAAAAGAATAAGCCGACAAAAATAGTGTTGGCACACATCAACGACACCCACTCATACTTTGAACCAACCTCGTTACAGCTATCACTTAAAATGAACAACCACATCATTGAACCTTATGTCAGTACTGGTGGCTTTGCTCGAATTTCAACACGCTTCAAACAAATAGAACAAGATGCCCAGCGTCAGAAGGTTGGAACCCTGTTCCTGCATGCTGGTGACTGCTTCCAGGGCACTTTGTACTTTTCTTTATTCAAGGGAAAAGCCAACGCCGATTTGTTGAACGCCCTTAATATAGATGCCATGACGCTCGGCAATCACGAGCTAGACATGGGTAATGAGCCCGTTGCGATTTTCGCTAAAAGAATCAAATTCCCACTGTTGGCCGGTAACTGGAATCTATCGAATGAGGATATCAATAAAACTCATACCTTAGCGGACAACGAAATTGTTAAGCCTTATCTGACTGCAACGCGAAGTGCTTCTTTTATAACGAAAGAGTTTGATAGCGAGAAGGTTGCAATATTCGGCTTAAGCATCGACAAGATGGCAGGCATTGCTAATCCAGATATCGATACACCATTTGAAAATGCTTTAGAAACAGCAAAAGCGACCATTGAGCAGATTCATAAAGCTGGTATCAACAAGATTGTGTTACTTAGCCATCTTGGTTACGAAGCTGATTTAGAGTTAGCAGCCAACGTAACAGGTATTGGCGTCATTGTTGGTGGCCATAGTCATCGCTTACAAGGTGATTTCTCTGATATTGGCTTAGTCAAAGACGATGACTACGGTGTGAAAGTCGGTGACACCTATGTTGTGCAAGCGGGTTTCCACGCCATGAGCTTAGGACACTGCGAAATCGAGTTCGATGCTGAAGGCAAAGTGACTCACTTTAACGGTAAAAACGAACTGCTGTTAGGCCGTCGACTGTTTATAGATGCAAAGCTAAGTGAAGTAGGGCAAGACGACGCTCATGATATGGCGTGTGAGTTTTTGAATAATCACCCTAATATTGCAGTGTGTAAGAAAGATCCTGAGCTGCAGAGCATTCTGACGGATAAATACCAGCCGAGAGTTCGAAAGCTTCAGCAACAAGTGATTGCTCATGCAGACACAACACTGCGCCATATTCGGATCCCGGATGAGAAAGGTCCAAGTCAGCTTGCGCCCTTGGTTGCTCAATCATTTCACTACCTAATGAACAAAAAAGGGCATCAGGTTGAATTTGCGATTCACAACTCTGGTGGAGTGCGAAATTCACTCAATAGTGGTGATGTATCCGTTGCCGATATTGCCGGAAAACTACTACCGTTTGCCGTACCCATTGGTGTGTATGACGTAAAAGGTGAAACGATCGCAGGCATGCTCGAAGGGGCAATTAACAACGCGCTCGATAATGGTGTTGTGGGCACGGGTTCAGGTAGCTTTCCTTATACTCATAACTTGAGATTTTGTTATCACAAAGAAGCACCCTTAGGACATAGGATTCATCATCTAGAAATACACTCTGAAACATCCGGTTGGCAGCCTGTGTCTCGCGACCGAATTTACCGAGGCGCGTCGTCAGCCTACACCATGAAAGGAAAAGAGGGCTATAACGCCGTCTTAGATATGATAGGTGATGGCGTGGTGACGACCGATTCTATGGCAGACTGTTTTATTGAGTTCTTGCAAGAATACCCAGAATCTCTTAAACACAATGAACCGCTGAATTGCATGGAGTGTTTTAGATAGCCAGCGTCAATGCTTGCACTTAACATTATTAGTTCTAGCTGTTTATAAATTTGGCATTGTTTATGCTTTATTCCTGCAGGTCACACTTCTTGTGGAGATAAGCATGGATAAGAAAGATTGGTTAGATGCAGTAGCGGTGGTTGGTTGGGTATCGGTTTGGTCTGCGTTAGTGTATTTGATACCGACTGCAGGATTGTAATTTACGCAAGATAGTAATTTACGCAGAATTATTACTTGATCGTTTTGCAGTGTAACTACGCAGTGCCATCGTGAATTTGGTTAGCGGATTTATTCTTAGAATCAATTCGAGTATCTATTTGACAGGGTGGCATCAATAAGAAAGGAGCATTTGCTCCTTTTTTGTATTTCTAGTGCAAATTTTAATAGACGAAACACAAATAGGGGAATATTATCCACGCGTTTGGGGAGTAGTTAGCGCAAGTTTACATGTCGTCATCTCGTTAGGCTAAGAGCCTATCCGGTATGTAAAGGTGAAATCCCATATTTCACTTCAACGAGACCAACGCAATCACAATCAAGATCCGTCGTGGAACTTGATATGTTTTGTTTGCGGAAGGTCTTTGTAAAGTTCTTCCGCCCGGAGGAATAATGAACTCAACTCAATCTCTATTATCTACAAATAGTGAATCCTTTTTTTCATCGCCAATCATGACGACTTATGCGGGTTTTTTCCTGCTAACAGTGATTCTCGTCTCTATTGATATCTATCAGACTCGTGGTGGGAACGTCACAATTAAAAAAGCGGCAATCTGGAGCGTTTTTTGGTTTGTACTTGCATTTTTGTTTGCTGGTTCTATTTACTTATTCTGGGACATTTATGCACCAAATAGTGACTACACAGCGCAAAAAGCAACCGTGTCATTCATTACGGGTTACTTGCTAGAAAAATCACTCAGTGTAGACAACCTATTTGTTTTCGCGATGATCTTTGCTCAATACCAAGTTCCTGAGCATCTAAGACCACGTGCGCTTCTTTGGGGCGTAATTGGTGCATTGGTACTTCGTGCAATTATGATCGCACTAGGCGCACAGCTATTGGCGGAATACCACTGGGTACTTTACGTGTTCGCTGCGTTCTTGATTGGTACTGGTATTAAACTGGCGTTAGACAAGGGCGAAGAGGAAAGCGTGAATACACTGCCTGAAAAGCTACTTCGTAAAGTGATGCCGGTAACCGAAGATTTCCATGGCCCTGCATTAATGGTTAAACAGGGTGCTAAATGGGCATTCACTCCAATGATGTTGGTGATCGGTGCGATTGCAGTTATGGATGTGATGTTTGCATTGGATTCTATTCCTGCGATCTTTGCGGTAACACAAGAACCTTTCTTAGTACTTGCTGCAAACGTATTTGCGTTACTTGGTCTCCGTTCTTTGTACTTTGTACTGCAAGGCATGATGGATAAGTTCATTTACTTGAAGCCTGCGCTGGCATTCATCATGGTCTTTATTGGTGTAAAAATGCTACTGGTTGATAGCGAATGGGCTATACCGACGTATTGGTCGTTGGCGGTGCTGATTTCTACCATGACGGTTGCGGTTATAGCGTCGATTTATGCTAAGAAGCCAGACATTGAACAAGTGAATTAGAAACAAATATAACTTATCGAAAAGTTTATAATCGGTATGTGGTCGATGAAGTGGAAAAATTATTTATGTAAAATTTCTGTGACATTGGCCACTATGATTTGAAGGGTACTTGTACTAAATGCATGATTTTAACGCCATTGTGAATTTATAGTCACCATTTGTGAATATGTATTTTCATGCGTTGTTAATGGTTTGTTTTATTAGAAAAACTAATCTGAATGCCCAAATTTAGTCATTTTTTAACGTGTAAAAAATCACCTATTATTCTTGTCATCAGAACGAACCACTTAAACAAATTTATAGAGAGGCAATCATGGCTCAAGCAATGCAAATGAATACTATCGCTGTTCCTAACTCTATGGATAAGAAGACCTACTCGGTTAACTTCAAAGGATTGATTGCACACATTTTCGATATTCTTTTTGTAGACAACTCTCCACGTAGTTACTACTCAAGCGACCTATCTGGTCACATGCAACGCGATATCGGTATCAACCGTTAATCTCCGCGTTAACATGTAAAAATATAGAATTTTAAGAAAACGCCAGCTTCTGAAGCTGGCGTTTTTGTATCTGCAATAAGCTGTGTATCTCAAAGAAACTAAGCATTTAAAATAAACTAAGCACCTGAAAACTCATCACCTGAAAGAAAGACTTAGGCATAACGGTCTGTATTTGAGCGCCAGTAAATTCGCTTCGTACAAGGATCACGGTATGTCACACGCCAGCTGCAACTCACCATTGATTAAACTCTGTTTACTTGCCTTACCGATCGGCTTTTACTCTTCTGTGTCGATTGCACAAACCTGGAGTAATGAAGGTCAACCTGCGCAGGTTATCGAACTGTTCACCTCTGAAGGTTGTTCAAGTTGTCCGCCTGCTGATGCCTACCTTAGTACTTTTGAAGACGACCCTAATCTTTGGACACAAGTCATTCCTCTCGCCTATCACGTCGATTACTGGGACTACCTAGGGTGGGGAGATAAGTTCGCGAGCAAGGCATTCAGTCAGAAGCAACGCTTGTACAAAGCTTATGGGGTAACAAGTGGTGTTTATACCCCGGGCTTTATCGTCGATGGAAAAGAGTGGCGTGGTTACTTTAATTGGCTAGACAGAACCTTGCCATCGCTCCAACAACAAATTAATCCTAAATTAACAGTGAACCATAAAGGCGATACGTTCAGCGTGCATTACGAAGGCAAAGGTGATTATGTCGCTCATATTACCTTGTTGGCGATGAACGAAGTCACCAGCGTTAAAGCGGGCGAGAACAGAGGTAAGAAACTTGAGCACGATTTTGTCGTGGTTTATGACGGCTATCGACGTGGTGAGTCTGAATGGCAATTCAATGTCGATTTTGATCCATTAGTCGCAACGCCAGATGCTGTAGCCGTGTGGTTAACCGAACCTAACTCGTATACACCGGAACAAACGGTAGCAGGGTGGCTGAATTAAACTTGCCATAACTTGATACTGGATGTGTTGTAGTGGGGCTCATTGCTAAAACACGAGAGAAAGGGGCGATTTAGTTACGTAATACTGCTGAAATACGTTAATATAGCGCGCTATTATTTTAGCTTTGAGTTCCTGCAATTAATGACTAACACCACAACACCAACCAACTTCTCTGATCTTGGCTTAATCTCTCCTTTGATGGCTCGTCTTACCGAGCTTGAATACCAACAGCCAACGCCTATCCAAGCGCAAGTTATTCCAAGTGTGTTAGCAGGACGCGACCTAATTGCAGGCGCAAATACAGGTTCAGGTAAAACCGCAGCCTTTGCACTTCCACTGTTACAACAAATCCATGAAGATGCACCTCTAGACCGTCGTTCAGGCAAAGGTAACTATGTTTCCGGCCTTATCTTGGTTCCTACACGTGAGCTTGCTAAGCAAGTTGCCGATAGCGTTAAGTCTTACGCAGTACATTTCAACGGTGCAATCAAAACTGTTTGTGTATTCGGTGGTGTATCGGTGAACACTCAGATGCAAGCGTTACGTGGCGGCACAGACATCTTGGTGGCAACACCGGGTCGTTTGCTTGATCTGATCTCAAGCAACGCTATCAAACTCGATAAAGTAAAAACGTTAGTGCTTGATGAAGCTGACCGAATGTTGAGCCTTGGCTTTACAGAAGAGCTCGACGCGATCTTGAAGCTGCTGCCAAGCAAGAAGCAAACTCTGTTGTTCTCTGCGACTTTCCCTGAGCAAGTTAAAACGTTGACTCACGAATTACTGAACGACCCAATTGAAGTCCAACTTCAAAGTGCCAATGCGAGCACGCTAGTTCAGCGAGTATTCGAAGTAGAGAAAGGTCGTAAGACAGCTTTGTTAGCGCACCTGATTCAGCAACACGAATGGCGCCAAGCTCTGATCTTCGTGAATGCGAAGAACAGCTGTGAACATTTGGCAGACAAGCTATACAAGCGCGGTATCATTGCGGAAGTATTCCACGGTGATAAAGGTCAGGGTTCACGTACTCGTATCCTAGAAGATTTTAAATCTGGCGAGATTGACGTTCTGATCGCGACAGACATCGCAGCTCGTGGTCTGGATATTGAAAAGCTTCCTGTAGTTATCAACTTTGATTTACCACGTAGTCCATCAGACTACATGCACCGTATTGGCCGAAGCGGTCGTGCAGGTGAGGTTGGTTTAGCATTATCTTTGATCGATCACGAAGACTACCATCACTTCACAATCATCGAGAAGAAGAACAAAATTCGTCTTGAGCGTGAGCAAATCGAAGGCTTTGAAGTGGATGAAGAAGCAACCGCTGCACTTGTTGCTGCATTAAAACCGGTTGCGCCACCGGCTGGTACAGGCAAGAAGAAAAAGAAGAAAGCACCTAAAAACCAAGATGTTTGGTTGAGAAATAACTGATATTGAGTCAGTAAAAATAGAATTTCTAAAGGCGCTTAATTGCGCCTTTTTTATTTTTAGCCCTAAGTTTAGCAAATCCGCGTAACGAGATTAAACGACACTCTTGACTCTAAAGAGGTCAGTAAATAATTTGCCGATCATCAAAATGACGAGCAGTGTGGTTAACATCAGTAATGGTGTTTGAATCTGATAAACCGGTGTTAGATTAAGCGCGCCAGACGTCAGTACGACCAGCAGGTTAATGCCAAGTATTCGGTGCACCATCAGTTTAGGCGTTGCGAACACTTTCCATATCACCATGCTATTAATGAAATAGAACAGTGCTAATTGCCACAACTCAGTCATCATCGGCATGATAAAGATGTATTGAAGTAAAATAACGGTACCAGTGCCTATCACCCCGAAAAACGCATCTTTGATAACACTTGGTGGCATCGTCGGTAACATGGAAGAAAATACGCCTGCAATCATCGGAAAAATAAAACCGCCCGGCACAGGTAGATATATCCAAACCAGTAGCGACGTGACGAACATCGAGACTCCTTGTAAGACTTTTCTCCCATCTTCATCCAGGTGTTGAACAAAGGTACGGTGCTCATGGTGCCAAGAAACGTTTTTCTTCTCACTCTTCACAAACGGCACATCATCAATCAATGACAAGTGTGGCGCCATTAACTCTAGTTTTTCCAGTTTTTCTGTGAGAATTGGCCAATCAATAGGTTGAGTAAGTTCATCCGAGGCGAGTTCAAGCAGACGATCTTGAATATGAGCAATTTCACGGACACGTAAACGCCACGCTTGGATATTTTGCTTTAGGTGATAACTGCCAGTGAGCGGTAAATCCAACAGTTGATAAAGCTTTTTAATATTAGCGGTATTGGACTCTAAGGCTTCTATATCAAGGTTATTGGTATCGCTCATTGCTGTTATCAGCGTTTCTCTGCTTGTTTCAAATCGTTGTTCGAAGTTTTGTTCAGTGTTTACCGGCCAGATTAGACGATAAACAATCGAGAAGGTGATAACGCCTAGCAAAGTTTCTTGTATTCGTAGCACCGCAAAATAGAATGTAATTTGGTTATCGAATCCCCCCATACAAGAGATGATGGAACAGACAGCAAAGCCTATAGAAAAGACATAACCGTACTTTTCATCACTCGACATGAAGATGCATGTACCGAGAAATAAAGTGAAAAACATCAAAAACAGAAAGCGGTCTTGCGAAAACATCGCAATCAAGAAAAAGGCATAACCCGTCCCTAACAAGGTTCCCATTAATCGGTTATGGCCTTTGTTTATTGAATGGGCAAAACTCTCGTTCAATGCCATGACAGCAACCGCAATTGCCGCCCAATAGGGTTTTTCCCACTGAAACCACAACGCAAGGCAGATAGAGATAACAATCGCGAGAGAAGCCTTAATTGCTTCTTTGGTCGATGCACTGAACATAAATGCCATCCAACTATTTGATTATTTTGATTGAAGCTGTCATGCCGACACGAAGTTGCAAGTCTTCAGGCACGTTATCGAGTACTACTTTAATTGGTATACGCTGAGCGAGGCGAATCCATTGAAAATTTGGGTTCACGTTGGGAAGAAGGTCATTACCAGTACTGCCATCTTGTGTCGCAATGCCAAAGCCAATGCTTTTAATATGGCCTTTTAATTGAACATCATTGCGCGTCATGAGCGTGACGATAGCTTTGTCGTTTGGTGCAACGTTCACAAGATCAGTCTCTTTGAAATAGCCTTCGATCCAGAAACTGTCTTCATCGATCAGCGCAACTACCGGTGTATTAGCGACGACTTGAGAGCCTTCTCGTAGGTTTAAGTTCGTGATGAAGCCATTCGTTGGAGCGTAAACCTTGGTGTATTTGAGATTTAAATGTGCCTCTTCAACATTGGCCTTTGCTAGTGCAACGTTAGCTGCATTTGTCTCAACCGCGTTGTTCAGGTTATTCAAGGTCAGCACTGGCAGCGCGCCAGGCGTTCTTTTTTCTAAGTTCAACGCGCGTTGCTCTTCGTTTTTAGCTTTTGCTAAGAGCGCGCGAGCCTGTTTCTGTGTCGCGAGTGCTTTATTGTAGGCCGCTTGATAAATACTTGGGTCGATCTCAAACAGTAGATCCCCTTTAACTACCTGTGAGTTGTCTTCAATATGGACTTTAGTTACTTGCCCGGTGACTCGAGGGGTAATAGAAACTATGTAAGCGCTGACCTGACCATCTCGAGTCCAGGGATTACTCGAATAAGATTGGTAATAGCTATAAACCACAGAGCTTGCGGCAACGACCAGTAGTAGCGTGATGAGATAACGTTTAATCAAGGTGAATTCCTCAGAAGATGGTAATGAATTGACCGATAACGCCGACGAAAATCACGATTAGGCTTAATTCGGCAATTGCAGGAAAAGCGACATATTTATGTAGCCCAAGTTTTGTCGCGATTGAGCCAGTCAATATCGTCAATACATAAGCTAACGCGATAACCAATAGCAAAGGAGGGAAGTAGATCTCACCCCACACGAGTTCATGTGGCATTGTGTTCATGGGTCTGTCTCTATCGTTTGAAGAAGGTCACGATAAAGGAACTATGGCAATGTTAATAATCGTATATAGAGGATCGGATCCATCAAACTTAGGTAGGTTTAGGTATATACTAGAAAGAAGAGTTAGCAAAAGGCACAAATCATTAGCTATTTAGCTCCGTCTTTTTATCATTATTATTCTGATGCAGTAGATATTTTTCTATTTCATATGCATGACTAAGAAAGTAAGCACATCAAAATGAACTTTAGTATTGAACAACTTCTCGCGTTTGTGACCGTTTATGAACAACGGTCATTCAGCAAAGCAGCAGTAAAACTCAACAAGCACAGAACGACCGTCGGCCAGGTTATTACAAATTTGGAAGACCACCTTGCTGTGCATCTTTTTGAAAGGGTCGGCCGCTCTGTAGAACCAACGGAGGACGGGCACCTCCTTTATCACTACGCAAAACAGACGATTGAGCAAGCTCGTACTTTTGACAAAGTGGCGTTGAGCCTCTCTTATGGTGGGCTAGAGAAAATAACAATCGCGTATTCTAGTTTCGTTCCACAACGTGTTTTGGTAGATATACGAAAACGACTTAAGCACGATTTCCCAATGATGCGAGTGAACTTTCTGGTTAGGAATAAGAACGAAATTAAACAAGGAATACAAAGTGGGGAATATCACTTTGGACTTGTGAATGCTCACAATAGCCGAGCGATGCATAGTTTTGATTCTACTTTCCTTGGGCATTTTGAGTTCTATCCATTCGGACAAAAAGGGGGAGAACTCTCACATATCGATAAAGACGAAGTATTAGTCGCACTTAGGAACTCTAAACAGTTCGTATTGAAGTCTCTGATTGACGAAGGTATGTCTGAAAAGATTATCGTGAGCTCTGACTATGAAGAGATCGATCAGCTTTCGTTAATGATCAAAATGCTTGAAGAGGGTTTTGGATGGGCACTTCTTCCTAAGGCTTTTTTTACCGACTCTGAGTTTTCAAAACATTCAATTGAGCCCATTCATTCTGCGCAAATGGTGGAAGGATTCAAATTTGGATTCGCTTTGTGGTGCCCGCACTCGAAGCAAGTCAGTGGTATCAAAGGCTCTTTGGTGTCTGTTATTAAAGAGTACCGCGAGCAACTTATTGATAGTTTTAAGTCGTGAAAATTTGAGATATTAAAAAGGCGCTAATTATTCATTAGCGCCTTTGAGATTTTGTTCAGCTAAGAGAAGAATTACTTCTTACGGCAGAACTCAGCGATTACGTACATTGATTGACCGCCGTTTGTTTTACCAGAAACAAGCTTAGGGTCGTCACCAACGCTGATGCCACGGATAACAGTACCTTGCTTAATCACTTGGTTAGTACCTTTGATTGGAAGGTCTTTGATTACTGTTACGTCGTCACCTTTTTTAAGCTCAACGCCGTTCACATCAAGAGGCTTGTCATCAGCAGACATGCCGATTTGTGCCCAAACTGATGTTTCTTCTTCAAGGTACATCATGTCTAGTGCGTCTTGAGCCCAGCTTTCAGTGTTCAGACGAGTAAGTTGACGCCATGCCGTTACTTGAACTGGTGCCTCTTGACTCCACATGCTGTCGCTTAGGCAGCGCCAGTGGTTGATATCTTTAGGCTCGTCAATCTCACCAAGGCATTTGTCACATACCATAATGCCGTGATCCACTGTTACGTGGCTGTGTGGCGGCACTGCGTACGCAGTAAGAGAAGAATCAGAACCACATAGTTCACATTTAGATTGGCAGCGTTCTAGCATAGTAGCTTCAGAAGACATAATGGACTCACATTTATTAGGTATTAATTACGGGGGCTATTATCCACTTTATTTTCAATAAAGAAAGAGGTCGTACGGTATTCTGTCTTGATTAATTTTAGCCGAGATCAACCATTTGTGTTTTAACGTTGTATGCAAACGGTTAGCTAGAGAAGGTTGATTGGCCGCAGAAACAAAAATGCCAGCGGTTAGGCTGGCATTTGTTTAGTAGCAACGTTTTTTATTCTAAGAAGGAACCTGTTATTGATGCTGAAGTTAGCGCGTTGTCAATTAGGAAATCTACAGCTTGTGCCTGCATACTGACATGATGATCTTCATCCAAAGGTGTCGGTGTCGTCTTATCTTGCGGAACTACAAACGTACTGTGCGCAGCAACATCGCTGAACTTAACAAAGTCCTTCGCACCATCAGGGCTTGTGTTACTCGAATCAACCACCTTGAGGCCTAACTTAGTTGCTAACGGTGTCGTTCCCGCGAACGGAGCGTTTGCGACAGAGTTTGGTACTGTATCGTCACTTTGCACTTGAGCCATATAAATAGGCAAAAGAGGTGAACCAGAAGCAACTAGGTAAGAAGCATTGGTAAACGGATCCACAGTATCCAACACAGTTTGTGCAGCATAAGCGAACTGCTGAAAAGCGGCCGTCATGGTAGCTTTTTGCGCAGCGGTCGCGTTTGCTTCAAACGTTGTGTAGCACTGTTTGCTAGTAAGACTTCCACAGTTAGCGGTTGCGAAGCCTGCGTACTCAGTTGAAGCGCTCAATGCAACGCTGTGCTTAACTTGAGGGCCAAACTCTGTAGAACCAAGCAGAAGGTTAGATATTTGTCCCCCTGAGTTTTCAATTGCTGCTGAACTGAATGAGTAAAGCGAATTAGCTGCGACACTACCGAGAGTACGGTTAGAGGCTGCAACTGCTGTTGTTCCAACAATACCACCTAGCGAGTGGCCTAAGAACTTCACTTGTGAGCCAGTAGTTAGATTAAATGCCTTCAATGGAGGCGTTGTGAGTGCCCCAGCTTTTAATGAAACGGCTAAAGATGCGCGTAAGCCCATAACATCAAGCGCACTTTGACGCACGTTATCGCGAGCGACGGGTAAGTTCGCCAAGTTCAGATAAGCTAACACGTCAGCGTTTGCCGAACGAGTATCATCTAAACTACGTGTACCATGGAGCGGTAAGTCAATCGCCAATACAGCTACACCTGCTTTTGCAAGGTTGTAAGCGAAAGCATAAGCGTTTTCTTTCGCTGAGGTGATACCGTGTTGGTAGATCACAACATTAGTAGGATCAGAACCATTTGGCGTAAACAGTAAGAGTTCGACGTCTTCTAATGATTTAACTTGAGGAACAGGTGAGTATTTGGTGATGACTCGCTCGCTATCAAGTGCTGAACCATCTTTAAGAGTCAAATTTAAACCAATGAGTTTAAGCTGCTCTGTTTGACTTGTCGCTAATATACTTGCATCAATACCAGCAGCAATAAGCTGAGCGGCCATGTTCGCCTTTTCTGCACTATTACTTAGAGCATTTGAAACCTTAGCTAGGCTAGGCATAGCGGATTCAAACGGCTGAGTATTCCATTTGCTGCTGCTTGTTTCTAAGTAGTGAGGTAACTTAACCGACCCTTGACTTACATTGACATCTGCACTTGATGCATCGTACCTCGCCCCAATAGCAAATTTGGCTTTAGCAATCTTAGTCGAGTCGCCGCCACCAATGTATTTATCAAAATCAGTGTCATTTGCTAATGCTGTTTTGAATGTTACTGCAGGAAGAAACGACATAGTGTAAGCGGCTTTTAGGTCAACCGAATTAGGGTTTGCACTGCCTTTCCATACACCGTTTAGGTTCGCAGAAGCCAACCCAGTCGCTGTTGCTGCTTTTGTTGCGAAAAGGGAACCGCCAACCGATTCGGTGGTAAACCACGTCGAGTAGATGATGTCTTTGGTATCAAGGCTAACTTTGCCAGCGGCATTTGCCCCTGCAAAGATTTGCTCTACACCCTGAGTTACTTTTTGTGCCTGAGCTAAGCTGCCGTCAGTATAGGTTACTGAACTTGATTTCAGAGCCGCATAGCTTGACGACATACCTACCGGTTCGCCATTAACATCGTTCAGTTCATTCGACAGTGCCAACACGTATTCGCTTGAAGCATCGAGTGAATCTTTAAATACAATAGTAAAGGCATCCGTTGCAGCGCTAGATAACACATTAAAGTGCGTACCTAGAGTCAACACGCCTGTAACCGTTGGTGGTGTTGTGGATGTGAGTGAACTGCTAAGTTTTAGAATGTAAACGCCGCCGGTCGCGACACCGTCGGCAAGACCGGTACCTTCGAAATTCATAACGATTGGCATCGAAGTAGACCAGCCATCCATGGTATTCATTGCCGCAATTGGATTCGTTAACGAATCTTTACCACCCGTTGGTAATCCTAGAGTGCCATCCGTCGTGTCCATCAGAGCAAAGCTTGGCAGTGGAACCGCTTTGTTCGCACCACTTAGATGAAACTTAATACTCGTTGTGCGAGCCAGTGAATCTTGAATGTACTGCTCATATTTAACGGCAGTTGAGGCACCTGAACTCGAAGAGTCATCACCACAACCTGCAAGAAATATCGCCGAAGCAAGCAGCGAAACACTAAATAACTTTTTCATGTTTGAATTCCGTTTAGTTAAAGGTGTAGTTCAATTGAATTGCAGATAGGTAAGCTACTGCATCACCTGAAAACTCAAGCTTTTGACCCAGTTCGTTAGTTTCCGTGAAATCACCATCTTTACTTTGTACAAGTGAAAAACCAGCATCAATAGAAAGATCTGGGCTGTATTGGTAAGTCAAGCCAGTGCTGTACCAGTAACGATCGCTATCTGGGATACTTAACGTTGCTTGACCAGCTTGCTCGTCATAGGCAAGACCCGCCCTTAGTGTCCACTCTTGATTCAACTGATAAGTCGCACCCAACGAGTAGCGGTTGTTATCCTCGTAGTGTTCTGTCTTTTTAAAACACACACCATCTTTACAATCTGGACTGGTGGCTTTAAGTTCTTTAAAACTGCTCCAACCCGTTTGTTGCCAACCGTAGTGGATAGCCCACTGATCGGTCAGTTGGTGGAAAGCCGATATTTCAATAATTGAAGGTAAGGTAATTTTTAAGCGGCCAGTCGTTGCAGTTGCGCTACCTTGTACGATTCCACCGGTGTAATCTTTGAAATCACCATCGTCAAAATCAAGGTCAACTTCCGAACGATAAGCGATAGAAAATCGATTGTTTTCATTCAATTCATATAAGCCACCCACATTCCAACCAAATGCGAATGTTTCGCCAGTCATACTGATTAACTTCGTCGACGAAGGATCACCAGTAACATTTGAAATAGCACCTTGGTGTCGGTTGAGTTCAGCTTCTGCATAAACAAGGTTTACGCCAGCACCAATGCTGAATTGGTCGTCGATTCTATACGCTACGTTTGGATTTAAATTGACAGACATTAGTGATGTATCACCAGCTAGATCACCCGCGTAGATATCATCTGGGTAATCGGTAGCAACACCGTAGTTGGAAAACATACCAATGCCCCAAGCCCATTGCTCATTGATTGGGCTAATGTAGTAAGCACCAGGTACAATTTGAAGGGGAGCGACGTCTTTAGATGTCTGACTTTGTCCGCCAGAACCTGGAACATTGTTTTGAGTAATGTCTACTTCTGGATCAACGACAGAAACCGCGCCTGAAAATTGGGCTGTATCAAATAGGGTCATTGCAGCGGGGTTTCTCGCAAGTACACTCGCGTTATCGGCAACTGCACCTTCACCTGAGAATGCGCGTCCAAGGCCTGAGGCTGAGTGCTCAGCAACTTGGAAACCAGCCGCAAGTGAATTACATGCAAATAGTACAGAAAGCGAAACGAGAGAGCGTTGTATTGTTTTCATCCTTGACCCTCCTAGGGCATCAAATCTCATTCTTATTGTTGAAAACACACTGAGCATTCTTATTAGTGATGCTCCAATGTAAATGACATGTTAAATTCATGTTTCATGTAAAGTCAAAGAATGAGTTATCATTTTGTGAAGTTATAATTTTAAGGGGCGGGACTTTAACATTTATAATATGCATACAATCAATGGTTTATTCGTGGTTGGAGGTGTGACCAGAATGTTTATGCGCATTATCGGAATAAATAGTGTTCAATTGCTTAAATATGTAACAACTTCGTTTGTGTTTACCGTTAATCGCTAAATCGGCATAATACGGTTTCATTTACGATGGCATTAAATTGGAATTTAAGTTTGGAATTACTCGCGATAGAGTTTCTTGGAAAACCGCTTCGTTTAGAAGGTTCAATGGCTGGTTGGCAACAGCTGTTCTGGGACAATACACTTGTGTCTCAACTGGATGCGACCTCTGAGCAAGATAATGCTCGAACTCACTCATTCATGTTGCAATCTGGCGAAGATACGTTGCAGTGTCACGTCAAAGCGTCAGTTCAATGGCAGCCATTTGAGATGTACTACAAAGCCTCCGTCAATGGTCAAACGATTGCCGAAGGTAACCGCGACACTAAAGACATCGAGCAACAAACTCCCGTTGTAGCACCTAAACCTGAGAAGCGTTTTAGCTTAATTGGATTAGTGTCGCTTGGTATGAAAGCATTAAAAAGTGCCAAGCTAATCAAAGTCGTACTTGCCTCAGCGAGCTTGGCTGCGTATTCATGGCTGTTTTCAATTCAATTTGCTTTAGCTCTAATCGCTTGCCTTATGTTCCATGAATACGGCCATATCAGAGCGATGAAATACTTTGGTATGAAGACCAAAGGCATCTATTTGATACCATTCCTTGGTGGTTTAGCGTTATCCGATGAGAAGATCAATACGCGCTGGCAAGATGTAGTTATCTCAATCATGGGGCCATTGTTCGGATTGATATTGTCTTTGGTGTTTATGGTGTTGTACTGGATCACTGGCGAGATGTTCTTTGCTGGGCTTGCAGTATTCAACGCGCTATTGAACTTGTTTAATCTATTGCCAATTTTGCCTCTCGATGGCGGACATGTACTGAAAAGTATCAGTTTCTCAATGAACAGCGTGCTTGGTATTGTATTGTGTATCGCAGCCGCTGTTGCTGGTGTGGTACTGAGTTATCAGTTGAATCTGACCTTGTTTGGTTTCTTATTGATTATGGGTAGTGTGGAAATACTTTTCGAATGGAAAGGGCGTCACCACAGTCACTTGTTGCCATTAGACAAATACGGTCAAGTCGTGTCGTTTGTTTGGTATGTGGGTTTAGTGAGTAGTTTGATTGGTGTTATCTGGTATTTTGCATCTACTGGTGATCAGCTATTAAGCCTACCATTGCAAATTCTTGGTACTTAACAAGAACCAAAACAAAAAAATGCCCTAGCCAATATGGATAGGGCATTTTTGTATTCGAAGTTTAGCGTCTAGACAAATGTAAAATTACGCTTTGCAATTTGGTCTTGGAGAACCCGATTGGGGAAGCGTTTTGATCGTCGCTTGCTGATCTTTGATACGCGTACTGTGCGAAGGGTGTGTAGAAAGCAGTTCTGGGGGCTGATTACCACCCGATGCCTTCGCCATGTTTTGCCATAGGTCGACACTTTGGTTAGGATCAAATCCAGCTCTAGCCATATACTCTAGGCCAACAACATCGGCTTCAGACTCTTGAGTTCGCCCATACGGTAGAATAACGCCGTACTGAACGCCTAAACCTAAAGCAGCCATCGTCATACCTTGATATTGGCTGTATTCTGATGCGCCTAATGCGATGCTAGTAACCGATAAGCCAGTGTTAGCGATTTGAGACTGAGATAGGCGCTCGTTACTGTGGTCTGCTAAAACGTGCGCCACTTCGTGTCCGATAACTGTTGCGAGTTGGTCTTGATTAACCGCTACCTTAAGCAACCCGGTATATACGCCAATTTTTCCGCCTGGTAGGGCGAATGCGTTTACTTGGTCACTGTCAAAGACAACAACTTCCCATTCACTAAAACCTTGTTTAGGAATGTATTGCGTGATGCTGTTTGCAACGCACTGTACATAAGCGTTCGTTTTTGCATCTTTGCTGATGGGTTGTTCTTTCTTCATTTGTTCAAAAGACTGTGCTCCAAGCTGAGACATATCTTTATCTGAAAAAAGCAGTAATTGGTTTCTGCCTGTTGGGGAAGCGCTGCATGCACTTAGCCCAGCGAGTGTAAGAAGCGAGGCAAACTTCATCCATGACGTCATACAATATCCTCTGTGTATTCGGTTTTTATGCATGTTAACATCAACTTGTGTAATAGCTAGTAGCAGTAAGATAACTATTTCGGTAATAATCCCAGCAGTAATGCTAACGTTATCGGTTTTATCAACCAATTAACGATGATAAAACTGCACACGCGATAACAAAGCCAATAATTAAGGAACCTACATGAGTATTTGGAAAAAGCCCGTTGACCTAGAGATCTTCAACGCGACCTCAAAAAATACCTTAATTGAACACCTCAATATTGTATACACCGAGGTCAACGACAACTCTTTGGTGGCAACCATGCCGGTTTGTCATTTTACCCACCAACCTTTAGGTATGCTCCATGGCGGCGCATCGGTTGTGTTAGCAGAAACGCTTGGCTCATTGGCTGCTAATTTTTGCGTTCCAGAAGGCTACTATTGCGTTGGGCTAGATATCAACGCAAACCACGTTAGATCCATGCGCGAAGGTCATGTTGTCGGTACTGCTGAGCCTATTCACTTAGGTGTATCTACCCAAGTATGGCAGATAAACATCACGGATGAGCGTCAACGCTTAGTCTGTACAAGTCGTTTAACTATTGCTGTGAAGAAACATAAGCGATAATAGGCTAAGCATTAGTTAGCTGTGTTTGTATTTATAAGAAGTAATCTGTATTTAAAAATAGTCCGAGAAATCCATGGTCATAACGTTTAAAAGTGGGAAAATCATCGCAACCGCACATGAGCTTGTCGTTCGTTTGGATGGTGAGCACAGAGCAACGCTACAAGCTCAAGTTGATGCAATCCAACTGATAGGAAAAGGGGCAAATGTCATTTCAGCCAATGGTTCTGAATGCAAGTGGTCGATTAAATTAGACAACGAACAGCAGCTTCGAGATATTGCCAATGAAATCGGCTGCGATGTGATGTAATCGTATACTGCAAAAGACTTAGACCTTCTATTTGAATCAAATATTAGGACACCATACCTAATAAATCGCAAGAAAATCACATCAGTAAGATTGATTTTAAGTCTTAAAATAGGGAAACTGAATTCAATGTCCTTTGAATAAGTTTTCCTCTTTATGAGCAGCCCAAGACTTCGCGTTCAATTTGAAACCCTGTTTGAATACTTCGATGGTAAAGATTCTGATGTTCAGCTCGACGACATCACGGATGTACTTTGTTGTACCCGTCGTAATGCCCGGATGGTACTCAATAAGCTTGAAGAAGAAGGATGGGTTGAGTGGTTACCTGCGGCTGGGCGAGGTAAGTTATCTCAACTTATTTTTAAGCAGAATCGTTGCGATGTCAGTGAAAACTTAGCAAGACGCTACTTACAAGAAGGTAAAATTGGACAAGCGCTGTCAGTGCTTGATCACAATGCAGCCAAGCTGACTCAAGTTATTCAAAATTACTTGGGTGTGCAATACCAGGAAGGTGAGCAGGTTATTCGTTTGCCTTATTACCGACCGCTTTCTATGCTTAACCCGACAAAGTCGATGCGACGATCTGAGCAGCATATTACCTGTCAGGTATTCAGTGGGTTAACACGTTTGGATGAGAACGATCAATTACAGCCCGATCTTGCTCATTCATGGCAAAAAATCAGCGATTATCAATGGCGATTCTTCTTGAGACCCGGAGTCCGTTTTCATAACGGAGAGCCTTTGTTAACTAATCATGTTGTGGATACGCTGCTAGCATTCGAACCTCTCAATATGTTCTCACATATAAAAGACGTCTCTTCTCCGGCAAACTGTGTGGTTGATGTCTTTTTAACGCGACCAGATAAACACTTCCCACTCGCTCTGACTGAATCCGTTGCCAAAGTCACCTTACCGATGATTTTACGTGGTGAAGACTACGATATTCGACCGATTGGTACAGGCCCGTATCGCATTGAAAAGAATGATGATAAACAACTCGTATTAACGGCTTTCAACGGATATTTTGGTTTTAGGCCATTGATTGATCGTGTTGAGGTTTGGGTTGTTGATGAGGCTTACTCTTCAATGGTTTACCCAAGCCTTTCTAAGCCTGTAATGGCGGATCGCGGCGATAGCGACGAAGTCGAACTTGATCCCGGCTGTACCTATCTACTGTTGAATCGGAAAAAGGGCATCGCACAAGATCCTGCATGGGCGCAATTTTTATCTAATACTTTGAATGCGGCCGATCTGTTTGTACACATTCCGAAAGAAACTGTTATCGATTTGGGAGTGTTACACGCTTATGGGATAAAGCCCGGTTGGTATGACATCAAGTTGAACACGCCGGTTTGTCCACCAGCGAATGCGAAACCAACCATTAGATTGGCTTACCAATGCCAACACCCAATGTTTCCAACACTTGCGAAGGCTATTGTTACAGTGTTGAAGCAATATGACGTCGACGTTGAACTTTATGGTTACGAAACCGATCCTCCACACGCCGATAATGTCGATATTTGGATTAATCCAATGGGTATCGCTAACAATAGAGATGACGCGTTAGCGGGCTGGTTGATGGATTACAGCTTTCTCGATGAATCTAGCCCGGCAGAAGACTTCGATCAATGGTGTCACATGATCGATCGTTGGCGCTCGGGCGAATTCGAGCAATTCCCAGCAAGACAGTTAGGTAAACAATTGGTGCAAAGCAATCAATTGATTCCAATGTTCCACTGTTGGTTAGGCGTTAACAAAGATCAATGCGGTACGCTGCAGAACGCAAAGTGTAATGCACTCGGTTGGTTCGACTTTAGCCAAGTTTGGGTAAAACCGGACGTTGACTAAGACCAGAGATAACTTGATTAGGACAACACGATGCAAACGGTGATGATCACATTTATAACGCTGGTGGCGTTTGCTGCCAATTCAGTGTTGTGTCGTTGGGCTTTGATGGATCAAACCATTGATCCTTTGAGTTTCTCGATCGTTCGTATCATATCGGGTGCCCTTACACTTCTGATTTTATTAACTTTGTCTTCCCACTCTAAGTCTAGAGAGGAGCTAGTAAACAACGACAAGTCGGTAGAGACAAAGCTCAAATTACCGTTTCAATTCACATCAATATTGTCACTCCTCGTTTATATGTTTGGTTTCTCGTTTGCTTACTTAGAGCTTGGTGCAGGTCTCGGTGCTTTGGTTCTGTTTGTCGCGGTTCAATTTACGATGATTGCCGCACACCTGTTAGCTGGCAATAGAATGTCATTGTTAGAGTGGTGTGGTTGTTTGTTGTCAGTTTCTGGGCTCGTTTACTTACTCATGCCGACGGATTCGACAAGTTCGCCCGATATAACCTCCATCATATTGATAGCTCTGGCTGGAGTAGGTTGGGGAATTTATACACTTGCGGGTAAGAAATCCACGAACGCGTTGCAATCCACTACTTGCAACTTTGCATTTAGCTCGTTAGTGATCCTTGTGTTAGTAAGCCTGTTACTTGTCATCCCTAATGTGGCATCGCAAATATCCATCACAGAACAAGGCTTGATTTACGCAATATTGTCGGGCTCAGTGGCTTCTGGTGTGGGTTATAGTTTGTGGTATTACGTGGTGAAAAAACTGGATACAGTGGTCGCATCCATTGCACAGCTTTCTGTTCCCGTTATCGCGACACTTGGTGGCGTTTTGTTGTTATCTGAACCTGTTACTATGCAATTTATTATCTCATCGACTGTTATCTTACTTGGGATAAGCTTGGTTCTTGTCGCACCTAAACTTAAGAAATAAAGGGTTCAATCATTAACTTCTATGGCTAAACCAAACAAAAAACAACCGACTAAAACGGTTCAGATTTTCTGTGCGAAATGCAAAACGCAACTTTTTAAATATCGGAAAGGCGGCAAAGGGGCGCTCGTAAAGTGTTTTAAGGAACGTATAGTCGAAGATTTCACAAAAGACCCTTGTGTGTGCCCTGAATGCGGAATTGAATTTGCGCGAGATACCTTGGTTCGAGGTACGCCTGCCTACAAGTTTGTGGGGGGCAAGGTAACTATGAAGTAGTACAGAAAAAAAATGCCGCAACACATCATGCGTGTGGCATTTGACATTGTTTTTTATATTCAGAAGAAAGGTTAGCGCTTAATGAGCTCTAACTCGTCCTTGAAGTTGCAACAGTAATAGCGAGACAATGGCACCCGTTGTATCACACAGCATGTCTTTCTGTGCATCCCAAATATCACCTTGTGAGCCAAGGAACGCGATACCTTCATCACCACCTGCAATCTCTGCATACCACCACTCAATAATTTCATAACCTGCTGCAACACTCATGATCGCAAATAGGGCAAAGAAACAGGCTGGTATCGGCTGAGCCAATTTCTTACGAATCAAATACTCTGCGAGTGGATAGGCATAAAGACCAATAGAGAAATGGGCTACTCGGTCAAAGTTATTGCGCTCAGAGCCGATAAGGTTATTGAACCATTCAAATGGCACTTCTGCGAAGGTATATTTTGCGCCTATCGTGTGCAAAATAAGCCAGATAAACATCAGAGCATAAGCTGTCTTAGAAAAGGTGAGCTTGGTGGATAGCCACCATATCCCGATAAGAATACCGAGAGCAGGGACGATCTCAGCGATCCAAACGGCTCTTGAAGATGGCGCAAAGGCTGAAAAGAGAAAGATAACAAGATAGACAGCAGTTAGTGAGAGTAGAGGTCTATTTTGAGCAAGTGGTGTAATTGTCATCATCAGATCCTTTATAAGTTTTTTGTATAGTTACACAATAATGAACGGTGTTCAATTGCGTTCTAATCACTAGATTTGTTGAAAAGTAGTGTTATCGCCCAGTATCTAGACAAACGGTTGGCGGAGTTTCACAAAAGTTTGATTTACAACAAAGCGATCCTTAAAATCATTGCATTACTACATAACAAGAAAGAAAAGTCATGAAACTGGAAACTGTCGATTACCTTGCTGACGACGCAGCAGAACAATTTGTTCAATCTCTACGTGAAACGGGTTTTGGTGTTCTTAAGAATCACCCCATCCCAAAAGAGCTTGTTGAGTCAATTTACGAGAACTGGTACCAATTCTTCATTTCTGAAGAGAAAGAGAACTTCCACTTCAATGTTGAAACACAAGATGGATATTTTCCACCTTCAGTTTCTGAAGTTGCTAAGGGCCACACTGTAAAAGACATCAAAGAATACTTTCACGTATACCCTTGGGGTCAGATTCCTGAACAGTTAAAAGAACAGATTCTAGATTACTACCAACGTGCTAATGCTTTTGCTCAAGAACTATTAGGTTGGGTTGAAGCACATGCGCCTCAAGAAGTACAAGAGAAGTTCTCAATCGCGCTTTCTGAAATGATTAATGGCAGCGAACAAACACTGCTTCGCGTTCTTCATTACCCACCAATGCAAGGCGATGAAGAGCCAGGTGCTATCCGCGCAGCCGCTCACGAAGACATCAACTTACTGACTGTTCTTCCTGCAGCAAATGAGCCGGGCCTTCAAGTTAAAGCTCAGAATGACGAGTGGTTAGATGTTCCATGTGACTTCGGTAATATGATCATTAATATTGGTGACATGCTTCAAGAAGCATCAGGTGGTTACTTCCCATCGACAACTCACCGTGTAATTAACCCATCAGGTGAACGCCAAGAGAAATCTCGTATCTCTTTGCCACTATTCCTTCACCCAAAACCGGAAGTTGTACTGTCTGAGAAGTACACCGCAAATGAATACCTAATGGAACGTCTAAGAGAGCTTGGTGTTATCTAATTAACTAGTTCCTTGTGCTAAAATTGGTATAGATATCAGAGGTCAGCAAAATTGCTGGCCTTTTTTTGTTTTTCCAAAGAGCTAAACCAATCATAGCCAATTACTGGTCACCTTAGCTGCGTAATTTTGATGGATAACGGGCTCTTGAGCCAAGCAATTGAATGTGGTGTTCCATTAAGCTCGACAAATCGTAGAAAATCGCTTTCAATTAAGAGAAGTCAGCCCACTGACCTAGGGCAATTCATCATGCCTAACAAGCTAACAACTTAATAACCCAAATGAGCCAACTATGTCGAATAATCAAGGTGTGAGAGCGAGCTTTCATAGCCATATGGAGAACCCTTTGCTCTGGCCCATTATGGAAGTGCTTAAGCGAAAACCAAGTGGATGGAAAGTACACACACTGGCGGCTCATCTAAACGACCTTGGGTTTATGCCTGTATTAGATGCAGCAGCCGAGAAGGAGTTATTTAAAAAGAACTTTCTCATCATGAATGCGCTGTATCAGCTTCAAGAAACGTTGCACCCTGATGGTTGGCTTCAAGTTCAAGCAATGGATATTGAATTGATGAATGGAAGCTATCATGGAAATAGCCACAGCATTGATCACCAAGAGCCACTTCGAGACTACTACACTAATTGGACTAACTATGAAGCGGATGAAGGTGAAGTCAAAAGGCTGCTGAACGAGTTTTGGACTCGGTACAGAAAGTTTGTTGGCGTTGATACGCTCAATTTAGATAAAAACCGTGCATTGAAGTTATTTGATCTCCCTGTAGACGCAACGCATAAGGAAATAAGAAAGCGTTGGCGACAGCTGGCGTTGCGGTGGCATCCCGATAGAGACGAGGGCAATACGGCAAAATTCCAGACGCTTTGTGAAGCGTGGCATGTATTACGAAGTTCATGATCGACGTAACTCTTACTGCGCTGTTTATTGACTCTTTAGAGTGAAATTTAAGCCCTATATATAAAATTGAAAAGCACCATGTTGTGAGTGACACAAGTGGGGCTTTGTCGTCATTACGCTTGTATTGTTACTAGGTTAAGCGTCGTTACAACTTCATTTATTATGCTATGAGTGATCTTTACTTTCGCCACTCTTATGTTCGAATGCATAGTCGAGTACTTTACGGATATAAGGAGCACCGACCTTGGAACCACCATTACCGTGCTCGATGACCACAGTCGCGACATATTCAGGGTGTTCGTAAGGTGCGAAGGCCGTGTAAAGCGCATGGTCTAGTAAATGCCGAGCCAGTTTCTTGGAGTTATAGACCTGATCTTTTGCAAGATCAAATACTTGGGCTGTTCCCGATTTACCGCCACTAGTGTAGTCAGTTCCTTTAAATGCACGTCTGCCGCTACCTCGACTGCCGTGGTTTACGAGTCGCATCGCATTAATAGGTACATCCCATATCTCGTCTGGTACTTCAGTGATCGACAGCATCGGCTCAGGTTCAACAAGTTTTTGCGTATCAAAATCTTCACCGTGATCTAAGGTAGCTCTCAAGATATGAGGTGACATTACCTTCCCATGGTTAACCAGTACCGAGGTTGCTTTGGCAAGTTGCATTGGCGTGGATGTCCAATACCCTTGGCCAATACCAATAGGGACGGTGTCACCTTGATACCAAGGTGTACGATAACGCATCATCTTCCATTCTCGAGTTGGCATGTTGGCGGTGCTTTCTTCATAGATATCGATGCCCGTAGGTTCACCAAAACCAAAGCGATTCATCCAACTTGAGATGCGGTCAATACCTAAATCAAAGGCGGTTTGATAGAAGAATGAATCCACCGACTCTTCAATCGCTTGAGTTACGTCAACAGGACCGTGACCCCAGCGTTTCCAGTCTCGCCATGATTTAGAGTTGCGTTTGGAACCGGGAATTTGCCATGAACCGTGATCATCACGAATGGTGTTTTCTGATATAACATGCTCTTGTAATCCAGCAACGGCCATAAATGGTTTGATGGTGGATGCTGGGGGGTAAACGCCCAGTGTGGTGCGATTCACCAACGGGTGAGCAGGGTCATTCAATAGACGTCGGTAGTTCTTACTCGAAATGCCGTCGACAAATAGATTAGGGTCATAACTTGGGCTAGATGCCATCGCCAGTACACTGTTGTCTTTTGGATCGAGGATAACCGCACTTCCGGTTCGGTGATCAAGTTGCTCAAATACATATTTTTGCAGTTCAAGGTCAATATTTAATACTATGTCTTTGCCTGCAACTGGCGGCACGTACTCAATAGTCCGAACAACACGGCCACGACTGTTTACTTCAACTTCTTGATAGCCTTTGGTTCCGTGTAGGATATCTTCGTAATAGCGTTCGACACCGAGCTTACCGATAATGGTCGTCGCTTGATAATTCGCTTCGATGCCTTTTTCTTCTAGCTTCTTTAGGTCACTATCATTGATGTGTGCCACATACCCTAAGACATGTGTCAGCACCTCTCCATTTGGGTAAAAGCGCTTTAAGTTCGTATCAATCGATAAGCCGGGGAATTGGTACTGGTGCACTGAGAACTTAGCAATCTCTTCTTCACTTAGGTTCTCTAATATAGTGACAGATTTGAAACGGCGCGTGTTGTGATAACGTTTTTTGAATCGAGCGATCTGCTCAACATCACGCGGGATGTATTTGTCTAACTTGGCGAGCATGGTATCGACATCATCTGTTTGCTCGGGAATCATCGTTAGATTAAATACAAGCTTGTTCTCGGCAAGCAACACACCATTACGATCGTAAATTAGCCCGCGAGTAGGCGCGATAGGCAATACTTTGATTCTGTTGCCATCAGCACGAGTTTGATAGCTTTCAAAATTGTCGACTTGAAGTCGGTACAGGTTGGCGACTAAGACGAGAGTGAACAGTAAGATCCCACAAAACGCCACAATTACACGGTTTTTGAATAGGTTTACTTCGATTTTATGGTCACGCATCTTAACGCGTTTATGATTCATTGAAGCCTCAAGAGTCTGTTACATTTAGTTACACCTATCGAGTCGGAACTTTATCTGAATATCGCCATAGTTTTGTAAAAGCTATGTCATGATTTTTGGGATTTCTATGATTAAAGCGCTGACCAACAATGTAGTCACGTAAAGAGTGGCCGAATCAGATAGAAATATAGGAATTGAACGCAAAAAAACGGCTCTCATAAATGAGAGCCGTAATACGAGATAAGGTTAACTTAACGCGACATATTAGTTCGAGTTGGAGTTCGAGTTCGAAGGTTTGAACTGAGATTTACGCATTCTGTTTAGAGCAGCCATTACATCTAAAACTCTTGGTTTCGCTAAGTCACCGTAGTTTGGCATGTTCACATGCCATTCATCGCTTAAGATAGCGCTAAACTCTTTAGCTGGGTTGTTTGACCAACCTGGAGTTTGTGCAAACTGGAACCAGGCCCAACCAATCGCGTTCACTTCTGACGTTGATTCTAACTGCTCTAATGCAGAAAGGTCCGCGAATTCCTTACCAAAACGCAGTGACTCTTTGCCTTTCGCGTTAACTCGGAATTTGCCGTCAGTAAGAATGTTCATCAATGCAGCGCGGTTTAACGAGCGAGGAACAAACGTTTCTAATGCGGTCTCACATTCGTTAGTTCGTTGAGTAGGGTGTTGAGCTATCACTTCTTGTGCTTTATCAGTTACGTCTACTGCTTGGTAGTCGTGCATTTGAATCACAGTGTCAGCCACGTCTAGGTAATCGCCAGATCCACCCATTACAACGATGGTAGAGATATCCATTTCTTGACGTAGTTGGCCAATACGGTCAACAAGTGGAGTGATTGGCTCAGCACCTTTTGATACTAGCGCTTGCATACGTTCGTCACGAATCATGAAGTTAGTCGCTGACGTATCTTCATCAATAAGTAGTGTTTGAACGCCTGCTTCAATCGATTCTTGTAGCCAAGCCGCTTGCGATGTAGAACCTGATGCATCTTGTGTACTGAAATCAGATGTGTCTTTTTGCATCGGCAAATGGTTGATGTAATTTGATAAGTTCAAGTTGTGAACACAGCGGCCATCTTCAGCGCGGATCTTCATCGTATCAGTCGCCGTCACGATACCTTCACGACCGTCACCAGGAATATGGTTGTAGATAGAACGTTCAACAGCGTTCAACAGCGTAGATTTACCATGGAAACCACCACCAACGATTAGCGTGATACCTTTTGGAATGCCTAGGCCAGTCACATCACCTTGGTTTGGCGCGTTTAGCGTCACACTTAAAGACTCTGGTGCTAGGAAAGGAACCGCGCCTTTCATTGGCAGGTCGCAGTTACCTGCAATACGAGGTAATACGCTGCCATTTGCTACGAATGCCGCTAGGTTGTTTTCTTCCAATTGAGCACGCAATGCGTCTTGGTCTTCAACAGCTTCACAATGCTTAATCATCGCTTCAATATTGAGTTCGCGTTCAAGCGTTGCGCGACGAATAAACTTAGGCAAATAGAATGTAATGATGTTGATTGCTTTCTTTGCAAGAATACTACGACCATCAGCGGGTAGGTTGATACGAAAACGAATTTCGATACCGTGCTCGGTGAAAACCACAGATGTGTTATCCAAAACAGTTTGGCCGGTTAGTGCGATAGACACGGTCACTTCTTGCTTAGCAAATTCAGAGAAGCTACGTGCAATGAAGTCACGTGCTGCTACTTGGTATTCGTAAGATTTTTCTTTAAGCCAATCTAACCCTGTTAACGACCAAGCGCGTGTTGCGCGAAAACGTGAAGATGATGCATACGGGTCACCTTGAACGTGGTCGATGTGTAATTCGAAATCAGCAAAGTCGTATTGACCTTTAATTTGTTGATATGCGCGGAAGTTTTGTTTTTCGAGCTTTTTAAGCTTTGCAGTCAACTGATCCATAACGAGGAATGCCTATATAAAGGGAAGATAAAACAGAAAGGCGGCGATTATAAAAATCACCACCTATAGAGTAAAGAGAAAGTAGGCCTAAATCCAAAACAAAGTGCTCTTTTTCGCCTTAAGCGTAACGAGTTGTCCCCAAATAGTTTTGATTGATTAAGCTGTGTTCGAATTCTTGGCTCGGCATTGGCTTGCCATAAAGGTAACCTTGTCCCACATCACAGCCTTCATTGATGATAAATTGCTCTTGAACTTCCGATTCTATGCCTTCAATTGTGACTTTTAAGTCGAGCTTTTTCGCGATTTGGACTATGGACCGAACGATCTCCGAGTCTTCCTGTGAGTTGAGCATTTGGTCGATGAAGCTCTTATCAATTTTAATCGTATCGAATGGGAATTTCTTAAGGTAACTAAATGAGGCATAGCCCGTCCCAAAGTCATCCAGTGACAATGTAACGCCAATATTGTGTAACGATTCCAATGTATTTTTCGCGACGACTTCATCTGCAATGAGGCAACTTTCCGTGACTTCAAGTTCTAAGAAATGAGGTTCTAGGTGATAGGTTTCCAACAGGTGAATAATTTGGTCTGCGAAATCAACATTCTTCAATTGAATAGCAGATACGTTTACGGCTATTTTGAAATCTTCAACGTATTCGGACCACTCTTTCGCTTGCTCTATAGCGTTGCGCAGAGCAAAATTTCCCACTTCGAAAATCAATCCGTTTTGCTCGGCCATGTGTATTAAAGTTTCGTTAGATATGTCTCCCAGAACGGGGTGTCGCCAACGCAGTAGAGCCTCTGCACCAACCCAGCGATGAGTCAACGGGCATACTTTAGGCTGAAAATAGAGCATAAGGTCATCATTACGAACCGCTTGGAGTAAATAACCTTCAATCTTATTAATATGACTTTGTTCTTCAGCATGAGACTGAGAATAGTAAGCGAACTTCTGTCCGGAATCTTTACATGCCAACATCGCTTCTGAAGATTTTTGGATAATACTGTCAGCACCATCGTCGTGCTCAGTAATCGCAATCCCTATAAAGGCATGCAGATGAATTTTGTCACTACCAATGTCAAATTCTGAATGACCGACTTTTACCAGTGTCTGGCATAGTTCTTCGATACGTTGGTGCAAATCTTTAACGCTGAACGCCAACACAAGGTCAACCGAAGTAGGGCGCGCAGTTAATACCTCGACATCAGAGATACTGTCGATGCGTTGTCGGTATTCAACAAGCACTTGGTCTAACGCGTTGTAGCCATATCGAGCTTGAATGCGCCTGCCATTAGTAAATCCAATATGGATTACTGCGAGTGAGCCACCAGTAAACCTTTGTTGTGACAACAACTTCTGATCTAAGCGCGACTCAAAAGCACTTCGGTTCAAAAAACCCGTGCCGAGATCGTGATTTTTTTGGAAATTGATCTCTTGTTCTGCCGCTCTGCGCTTATCAATCTCTTGGTTTAATGAATAATTAAGACTCGCGAGATCTTTAGTGCGAGTCGCAACTCGGCTTTTTAAGTCACGATTCATTTGAGTGAGCTTAGCGTGTTGAAACAAGGTTTTTAATTGAGATTCTATAGAGGTGCGAAAGCTTTCTAATAGCTTAATATAGGTAGGCGTGTAGTGATTTTCTTTCGAGTCCAAGATACAAATGGTGCCGAACAATTCGCCGTTAGGCCAAAATAGCGGAATGCCACAATAAGAGATTAAGCCAAGCTTTGTGTCGGGGTTGTTTTTCCAATCAGCATCGGCAAGCGCATTGGGTACTAAAAGCTGCTGCTGAGACTCCATCACTGTTTCGCAGTAAAGGCCATTTCCTAATGTTTCAGAATCGCCTTTGTTATAAGGGTTATCCTGACTGTGGCTGGTAGAGAAAACTTCAATGTAGTTGGTATGAACACGCATGATAAGTGCAGCAGGCACTTGAGTGATTTGAGCTAAGAGGTCGACAATATTTTGCCAGCTGGAGGCCATATCGTCAGGGATATCTAAGTCTATCGTTTTTATCTTCTTCATATGACTCCGAGTCAATTATGCTAAATGCATCAACACATCCTGTGTTAATTAAGATGAACCAAATAAACTGTGAATATTACATTAACTAAGTATAAGAAATGTTGCACAAAAAAACCTCCGCAATTTTGCGGAGGTTTTCAAATGTGAATCTGGGTCTCAGTAATGAGATAAGTTTCGATTAAGGCTTTAACTTTATAAAATCATCAGTGTTAAGTTTCTCTTTATAGTCTACCGATGGTTGAGCAAAACCGTTCAACTGTAAAAACTCTTCTTTAAAACCTTGATAGTCACCGATTGATTGGAAGTTGTTTTCATCCATAGCTTCAAGTAGTTCAGTCACATGAGCTTGGGTTTCTGGGTCGAGTTCCCATTCATCCATCCGAATTAGGCGCTCGCCATCAAGTGGTACTTTGGTTTGTCCATACAGCTTACTGCTGAATAAGCGTTGCATTTGTTGGATACAACCTTCGTGGGTCTCTTTTTCTTTCATCACTCTATATAAAGCGAGTAGGTAAGGGCTTAGCCCCGGAATGAACACACTCGCTTTGGTCACTAATGCTTTACACACGGTCGCGTAAGCATTACCGCCAAAGTTAGCTAGTTCAAGGTTAAGTGCGTGACTTGTTTGATGAAGGTCTATTTTAGCGCGGCCCAAAGTACCGTCTAAGTAGATAGGGTGCGTGACTTCTGGACCAACGTAAGAAAAAGCAATGGTTTTGCAACCTGGGGCAATAGATTCAGCATTGATCAGCTCATCTATCCACTGTTCCCAATCTTCGCCGCCCATGACTTTGAGTGTGCTTTCGGCTTCTTCTTCCGTTGCAGCATCAAGTGTGTTGGTCACCCAGTTGTCGTGCTCTAGTGAGATAGTCGCACCAGTCACGCTTTCACCGATTGGCTTAATGGCAGAGCGCCAGAATTCTTCGGTATTTGGTTTGGGTCTTACGCCAGCGGCTAAGCTATAGATAATTAGATCCACTTCACCTTCGAAGTAGGTTTCAATGGCTTCGACAACTTGTGAACGTGTTTCTTGTGAAAATGCGTCGCCAACAATGTTGATAGCAGTGCGTTGCTCTCGTTCGGCTTCTTTCTTGAAATAAATGTTGTTGTACCAACCAGCGCTGCCTAGGGATTTTTCGTTAGGACCGCGCTCGAATGAGACGCCGATGGTGTCAGCTTTTGCACCGCCAAAGGTGAGGGCAATGCGAGCGGCAAGTCCAAAGCCAGAGGAAGCACCGATAATCAGTACTCGCTTAGGGCCATCTTTGATCTGCGGCGCACTCTTAACAAACTTGATTTGTTGCTTTACGGCTTCTTGACAGCCTAGAGGGTGAGCGCTTTTGGCTACCACACCCTTGATAATAGGTTCGATCAGCATAAATAACCTTACAGTTAACGGTGATATGCACTCAGGCTAACGTAAAGCTGTGTAAAATTTATTGAGCTAGACCATTAAAACCTAAAGATACTGATATAATTCTTTGGCGACAAATTCAGCAATCCAAGGCTGAGCTTCTGGTTTTGGATGCAGTCCATCGTTCATCATCCACTCCGGTTTGAGGATGATATGCTCTAGGAAAAACGGCAAAAGTGGCACGTTTTGTTGATCAGCAAGCGCTGCAAAAACGTACTCAAACTGTTGGTTGTAACGCTTACCGTAATTCGGTGGGATTTTAATCTTCATCATAATAGGTTTCGCGCCCGCAGCTTTTATCTGCTTAATGATTTGATCAAGATTCGCAGACATCAGCTTAGGTGGGAATCCACGAAGACCATCATTCGCACCGAGTTCGATAAGAACAGTGTCTGGGGCGTGTTCTTCAAGCAATTGTGGTAAACGAGCTAAGCCATTGCCAGTTGTGTCACCAGAAATACTTCCGTTGACCACGGTTACCGTTTTGTCATGCTTTGCTAACGCGTCTGGTAACAGGCTTGGCCAACTCTGTTTGATGTCCATGTTATAACCAGCACTCAAGCTATCACCAAGCACCAGTAACTTAGAATCTAACTCGGTATCTTGAGCCAAAGAAGCGGTTGAAAATATAATTAAGAATAAAAAGGAAATTAGTCGAGTCATGCATACATCCATCATTAAAGCAGAAGCTGTTTCGAAGACAGTGTCTACTAATCAAGAACATTTAACAATCTTAGAGCATGTTGATATCGATATTCGTGAGGGTGAAACGGTTGCGATCGTCGGTACTTCAGGTGCTGGTAAATCCACGTTAATGACACTGCTTGCAGGACTCGATGTGCCAACTTCTGGCGAAATCAGTTTGTTAGGCCAACCTCTATCACAGCTTGATGACGAAGCGAGAGCCAAAATCCGCAGTGAATCCGTTGGGTTTGTTTTCCAAAGCTTCTTATTGATCCCAAGCCTTTCTGCCCTGCAAAACGTCACGCTGCCTTGTTTGTTGAAAGGTGAAGACGAAGACATCGAACGCGCGACGGCTTTGCTTGAATCAGTGGGCTTGAAAGACAGGCTTGATCACCTGCCATCTCAGCTATCAGGCGGTGAACAACAAAGAGTCGCTTTAGCTCGCGCGTTTATGATCAAGCCAAAAATCCTTTTTGCTGATGAACCTACAGGCAACTTAGACCAACAAACGGCAGCGAAAATCGTCGAGCTGTTGTTCGAACTTAATTCATCGCACGGTACAACGCTTGTTCTCGTCACGCATGACCCTAAGCTCGCACAGCGTTGCCAACGAACCTTGAAAATGCATGTCGGTCACATAGAGGAAGTGTAAATTGAATTCATCACACGGACTGAACAAACGACTGTTTTCATGGAGTATCGAAGAGATTCGACATGGTCAGCTATGGCCGGTATCCATCGCTCTAACGCTCATTATAGCTTGTGTGTTCGCGCTTTCAGCTTTAGCTGAGCGTATGGAACAAGTGATCGTAAAGCAGGGCAAAGATGCGTTAACCGCCGACAGTGTATTTGTATCGGCAAACCCAATCCCACAACCTTTGTTAGATCTGACTCAGGTTGAACAGTTAGAAAGCTCTCAGTTAACTCGCTTCTCAACCATGGCATTCAGTGATAACTCGATGCAGTTGGTTACCGTTAAAGCCGTAGAGAGCAATTATCCTTTACGCGGCGAAATGATACTGCAAGGAGCAGATAGCGCGGTAAGCAATCATGTTGAACCGGGTGAATTGTGGCTTGATGAGCGTATATTTGCGCAGCTAGAGGTTGAAATTGGTGACAATGTCACTATTGGCGATGCCGATTTAAGAATTACAGGGCGTATCGCGCAAGAACCGGGCCTGAGTTTTAACCCTTTCCAACAAATGCCTGCTGTTCTGATTCACAATAATGATGTTGAAGCGACAGGCGCAATCCAACCAGGTAGCCGCGTTAGCTTTAGGTTGTTTTTAAATGGTGATGAATCGAAACTCAAAGCAGCACAAGACAGTATCGAACTGACACCAAGTGATCGCTGGCGTACACAAGACTCAGCCAGTCGTACCAACGAGATGTTCGAAAGTACGACTCAATACTTATCGCTAACGGTTGCTATCGTTGTGATCATGGCTGCGACCACTTTGGTACTCACTTGCCAACATTATGTTGCGAGTCGTCGTAAAACCATTGCGATGCTTAAGAGTTTAGGGGCAAGCAAACAATGGATCATTAAATGGTTGTCTATACAGGTGTCTCTGTTGGTGGTTATTGGTGCAGTACTGGGAATTACCATCGGTATCGGCTTAGAATTTTTGCTTCGTATACCTCTGGGCGACTTATTACCAACACCACTTCCTAGCTATGGTATTGAACCTGTCATTTTGGCGATTTTATCAAGCATTCTCATTGGTGTGCCTGCTCTTGGTATTCCGTTAATTGGCTTGGTAAGCACTTCGGCAATCAGCGTGATTCAATCAAGTCACCAGTCTAATGAAAGCTACAAGAAATACCTGTTGTTGCTAGTACCTATTATTCCAATGATGCTGATGTACGGTGACAATCTGTTGGTATGGATAGTTCTAGCGGGTATCGCTTGCCTGTTCTTAGTACTCGCGATTGTCAGTACGTTTGTTCTGCGTTTGGTGGGTCAACTGCCGACGTCGACATCTATGCGCTTGGCATTGAGCCGAATTAATCGCACACCATTAGCAACAGGGATTCAATTTGGTTCTTTAGCGCTGTCTTTGATGCTGTTATCGATCATATGGCTAGTGAGAAGTGACTTGTTGTCAGATTGGCAGCAAACTTTGCCTGAAAACGCGCCAAATGCGTTTGCGCTGAATATTGCGAGCTATGAGAAAGACAGTTATCTCGAGACGATTGATGCAAACGAAGTAGAGCGTACTCAAGCGTTTCCAATTATACGAGGAAGGCTCACAACCATTAACGGCGTTGAGGCGGCGAAATACAGCGAGACCTCAGAAGAAACAGATGCACTAAGTCGTGAGATCAACTTCACTTGGGGAGATAGCCTGCCTGAGTACAATGAAGTATTAGAAGGCAGCTGGACACAAGAGCAGGGCGTATCTGTGGAATCCGATGTCGCAGAGCAACTTGGTTTGAAAATTGGCGATGATCTTTCATTCACAATCAACAGCCAGAACGTCTCTGCCAAGGTGAACAGCATCCGAAAAGTAGAATGGCGTGAAATGAAGCCAAACTTCTATTTCATTTTTACTCCCGATGTTTTGAGCGCTATTCCTTCTACTTGGTTGGTGAGCTTCAGATTAGAAGAGCAACACAACCAAATGCTCAACGAATTATCTCGAAATCACCCGACCGTGAGTTTGATGGACATTCGTAAAATGGGTAGCAAGATCCAAGAGTTGCTCAAACAGATTGTTTGGTCGATAACCGTACTTGCCGCGTTAGGTGTAGTGGCGGGGCTATTGCTTATCTTCACTCTGTTGCGACTGAGCTTATCTCAAAGACAACAAGAGATACGCTTGTACCGAACCTTAGGCGCGAGTAAGAAGCGTATTCTTAACACTATTTGGTGTGAATACGGGGTGATGGCGTTAGTAGCTGGCTCAATTGCTGCGCTAGGTTCTGAACTCAGTGTTGCAGGGGTAATGAACTTTGGCTTTGAGTTAGAACCTTCACTCCACCCAATACTGTGGATAGCGCTACCCGTGCTGACGTTTATCACATTGGCCGCGGTAGTGAATAGCTTAATCAAACGTTTGTTGGCACCAGTAAACAAGGATTTTGGCTAGTCGCTAGCGAGATCTCACAAATGCTTAAAACGGTCTAAAAGTGACATTACTTATACTTAGTCGTTCACTATTTATAAGACGTCTCTTTAGACCGCTTTTTATTTGACCAATGCGTAGCACAAGTTACGAACATCGCACCTTAATTTCCCGTTTTTTTAGTATTTTTTAAAATTAATTGCGCAATAATGCCGATTTAATGAACAGCGGTTGGTCCCTGTAAACAAAGGGTTTGCGCAACTTAGCAAGAACGTTATCAACAGTTATCCACAAAAACGGTGGATAACTTTAGGGATAAGTTAACATCTATGTTTTAAGAGTACTGAGGCAGCCTTTATGTGGCGTCACTTAGGACAAATGTGACGGTTATAATAACCTTTAAAACTCAATCTGGAGTTATTGAGTCAAGAGATTATTTAGGTTTTTTACATAGATATTAAATACTGCCTATCTAAGACCTTGATAAAAATGTGTTTTAATTCGTAGCAGAACAAAAGTAGAATAGCGGCAGTTAATCATATTCTACAGAACACGATGAACCACAACAAAACGGATACAAATCAGCCTTCTATTGCCATTGTTGGTGGTGGTATTGCCGGAACGACGAGCGCAATTCATTTTAGTGAGTTGGGTTATAAGGTCACTATTTTGGAAAAAGGACCGAGTTTGGTTAATGGTCCACCAATTTGCCATCTGCATGCTGGTGGCAATTTGTATCGAGATATTTCTGTAGAGCAGTGTCTTCAGTTGCTCACTCAGTCAATTGATACCGTCCGCTTGTTTCCCCATACGATCAATATTCGTCCGACAATTATCGCTGTTCCACACAGTGATGGTGGAGAGCCGTTGGATCTTCTTCCGCGCCTAAAGATAATCAAGAACGCTTATGCTGAGCTTGTTAATCAAGATAAAAGCAACCAAGTGCTTGGTAAACCGGAAGAGTATTACAAGCTGTATAGTAAAGAAGAGTTACTAGCACTTGCTGCTCAAACACAGCCTCTGAAACCAACATCGCTTGATGAATGGTGTATTCCTTTCGCTAAACATACGGATCTAGAAACCCTTAAGTATCCTGTTGCTATGGTTCAAGAGTATGGCTGGAGCGTATTCCGCTTATCAGCAACCGCTCAACTCTCTTTGGGGCAACAATCTAATTGTACCGTGTTAACCAACAGCCGATTACAATCTGTTGAATCGTTAGAGCAAGGTTGGTCTTTGACTTATACAGACGCTGAGAACCAAAGCTGTCACCTAACGACCGACTACTTGATTAATGCAAGTGGCTTTGAAACGGGCATCGTGGATGACTTTGTCGGTTCTAAGCAACAAAGGCTTGTTGAGTTCAAAGCCGCATACGTTACGCAGTGGCCGTATTCGCAAGAATGTAAGGAAGAGTGGCCAGAGGTTATCTTCCATGGCCCGAGAGGCACACCGCAAGGCATGGCTCAGTTAACACCGTACGCTGATGGTGTATTCCAACTTCACGGTATGACAGAAGGGATTACTCTATTTGAGGGTGGGCTTGTTTCATCATCAACAGATTCATCACAGCCTCAGTTGCCTTCTAAGCTTCTTAAGAAAATCGTATCAGGTTGGAGTGAAGAGCAGCTCGAATTAAGAACTCGCGCTGCGATAACGCATATGTCTCAGTTCATCCCAAGTTTTAGCTCTGCACTGGTAGGTGGTAAGCCTTTGTTCGGTGCACAGCAGATTCCGGGAACCGATCCGAGCTTAAGAGCTTCAGACGTGTCATTCTGTGGTGATCGCTATGCTCGACTTGAAGTAGTCAAAGCATCTTCAACCTTAGAGGCAGCGCAAAAGGTCGCTGAGCATTGGTTTGATGTCGCAGAGTCAGTATCGATTGAAAATACACACTCAGTGACAATGTCACTTAATCTAAAGAATATTGAGAATAAAGCGATAGATTTGACACAAGAACGCGGATACCCAGAAGCCCTTGCAAAGGTATCAGGCCAAGATCACGCTTAATACTCAGTCATAATCTACTACGCTAAACATCTTCAATTCGGCTTACTTTGACAGGTAAGCCGAACCTTCATTCAAACGCCAGCTAATATACCGAAAACCAACCGAACTACATCTTTAGGCAATTACTTTTAGCTACAGAGCAAGAACTAATAGCCGAAAAACTGAGCCCATTGGCACCAAACATCTTGTAATCCTAAGCGATCGCCTTTACTAAACGAGACTTTATGTCCAGGTTTGGCTTGTGCTAAGCGCGGTAAATCGATTCTGGCAACACATCCAATCTTCGGATAGCCACCAATGGTCTGTCTGTCATTAAGCAACACGATAGGTTGCCCATCTTGGGGGATTTGAATCGCACCTAAGGCAATGCCTTCTGACAATAGCGAAATATCAGGTGAATCAACCGATTCGCCACTCAGTCGATAACCCATGCGATTAGAATTTTGGTCAACGTGATACTGTACGTTATACAAAGTCGCTTTTGCTGACTCTGAGAACAGCTCGCTTTGATAGCCTTCAATCACTCGCAGGTTCACTGGTAGGTTGTAATTAGGCGTGTATCGGAAGGTGACACTCAACGCTTTAAACGGGCGAGAGAGTTGGTGTTGGGTAAAAGCAATGTGTTGCCCTTGCTGGCATGGCTGTCCATCTTGCGTTAATCCACCAATCTTTTCACGAGTCACCGTAGAACAGCTATGAAGAGTTGATGGAACATCGAAGCCACCCTTAACGGCTAAATACGCCCTTAGACCATTTTTAGGTAAACCAAATGAGAGGACTTGCCCTGAGAAAGCTTGAAAAGTACGCCAGTTCGACAGTGGTTTACCATCGAGCTGCGCTTGTAAATCGCCACCACATAATGCCATCTCACAATCAAAATCGATTCGTAACGCGCATTGCCCAAGCGTGATTTCCAACACTGCTTGGTTGACTGGGTTTCCGAGCAGGTGATTGGCCCAGCTATACGAGTAATCATCAACAGGGCCACCTTGTGTCAACCCGAGATGAGCGACACCAAATCGTCCGAAGTCTTGAATCAAACTCAACGGGCCGGGTTTAATCACTGTTAGTGTTGGTTTAGCTATTGTATTAACCATTAGCGACATCTCCACTAATCTCCATAAAACTAAGCTCAACAAATTCTTGTTTTGAAATCGCGATGAAACGGACTGTGTCACCGACATTAAGTCGAGACAGCGGCGTTTGCGTGGTATCAGCGTTCTTCAATTGGCTGTGATCAAACAGTGCTAGCGGGCAATTGCCAATAATATTCCAACCGCCCGGTGAGTCCGAAGGATACACCGCCGTTTTCGTATCCGCGATGGCGATGCTGCCTTTCGGTACTCTTAAGCGAGGGGTTGAATGACGAGGCAAAGCAAGCTCGTTGACCACATCAGACATAAACGCAAAGCCAGGGGTAAATCCAATCGCACTGACGCTGTATGTCTGTGAGGTGTGATATTGAATAATATCGTCGAGCGACATGCCTTTGGCTTGATATCGGTCTAAATCGAGTGCTGTTTCTGGTGAGTAATAAGCGGGAAGCTCGATAGTGTTACGCGTGTTACTAACACTAGAGAAGGACGAAATAGCATGACTCAACAAAGAGTTGAGTTGTTCAATGAGCTGATGTTCTGAAATTCGATAAGGTAGGTAATCCACCAATATTGTGTGATAAGCCGGTGTCACGTTCATTAATACTGACGCGAAATGTTGTCGAATGGCCTCAGAAAAGTGGGCCATGTATCGAGAATCATCTGCACTTGAACTGTGCTCTACACTTTGCGTCACGCTTGAAGTTAATGTAACGAGAACACTGCACTCTGCGACAGGGTCGATATTGAATTCAATCTTGTTCATCTTCATTTCGCTTCCATACTGATACGAAGAAATACGCTTTAAAGTACCATTCGTGCCAATCACAGCGTAATGAGCTTTGGTAATTGGCCATGGTTTCTTGTTTTGTGGTCTTATCTTATCGCTTTCTTTTAGCTAACCGCTTTCTAGCTTTCGCAATACTAATTAAAAGCGTTGAGGTCTTGTCTGATTTTTCTAATTAATGCGATGGATTGGGGGTTATCACCATGAACACAGATGGTATCGGCTTCAATAGGCAGTCTTTCGCCCTCTAAAGTCGTAACAGAGCCATAGTTAATGATTTGCATGACTTGGTTGTAGATGTCGTCTTGGTTGACGTAAACCGAGCCTTTTTGAGTTCGCGGCGATAACTGCCCATTATTCAAGTATGCACGGTCAGCAAACGCTTCAAACAAGAGGGGTAAGTCATGATCGTCAGCAATATCTAAATACTGCTGATTGTCTGACGAAGAGAGGATCATTAGGGGGATGTTAAATTCAGCAACGGCTTGGGCAACGGCATTAAACACATCAATGTTCGCCATCATATCGTTGTAAAGGGCACCATGAGGTTTCACATAACCAACAGAGGTGTGGTGATAGCGGCAAAGAGCCTGTAGTGCGCCAACTTGATAGCAAACCAGCTCACTGATCTCGTCCATGGTATGTGGAATAGAACGGCGACCAAACCCGACTAAATCTTGATAACCAGGGTGGGCACCAATTTGGGTGTGATAGTACTGCGCTAGTTTTATGGTCTTAGACATAACGTGCGGATCAGACGCGTGAAAGCCACAAGCGATGTTTGCCATATCGACCCATTCCATGATCGACTCATCATCGCCCATCTTCCAGTTGCCGAAACTTTCTCCCATGTCGCAATTAAGCAAAATCTTCGTTGTCACGTGGTGCTAACCCTTTACGTTGAGGTGAGTAATGACGGTCTTATAAACACCATAAATAAACAGTGACCTAATTCAAGTTTTCGACACTAAAAACTGCATTTACTATAAAGGTCACGGCATGTCTCAAACCCGCCAAAGAACGGATTGTGAACAATGCTTCCTTTCATCAATAACGTATAGAAACTATGGTTAAAGATAATTGAAAAACAAGTGTTCGACAAACAGCGCTTCATCTATTTTGTTTCCGGTTTAGGGAGCAAACGTAAGGTGATGATTCATATGGCGACATTAATGTAATTCTGAAGGTTGGCGGTGAGGTGTACGTCTAAGTGAAATTCAAGGTAAAGGTCAGTTTTCGTTCTCTCGTGCGGTGTATCTGCCATAGGCGTTTGTGACTCAACCCTAAGCTGTTGTATCATAAGAGGTAGGTTGAGTGTTTTTAATTAAAAGGTCCGCTAAACATGAATGTTTTAGTTACAGGTGGCATGGGTTACATTGGTAGCCACACAAGTATCCAGATGATTAACGCAGGTATGACACCTGTGCTTTTCGATAACTTATACAACAGTAAACCAAGCGTTTTAGAACGTATCGAAAAAGTATCTGGCGTTCGTCCTGATTTCATTGAAGGTGACATTCGTGATAAAGCGCTTTTAACTGAAACTATGAAGCAACACAATATTGAAGCTGTTATTCATTTTGCGGGCCTGAAAGCGGTTGGCGAATCTGTTGCCAAACCTCTCGAATACTACGATAACAATGTAAATGGCACGTTAGTCCTTGTCGATGCAATGCGTGACGCTGACGTAAAAACATTAGTATTCAGCTCTTCAGCAACGGTTTATGGCGATCCTGCTAGTGTTCCTATCACAGAAGATTTTCCCACAAGCGCAACCAATCCTTACGGTCGTAGCAAGCTCATGGTTGAAGAGTGCTTAACTGACTTCCAAAAGGCTAACCCCGATTGGAGCATTACGTTATTACGTTACTTTAACCCCGTAGGTTCACACCCAAGTGGTGAACTCGGTGAAGACCCAAGTGGTATTCCAAACAACCTAATGCCATTTGTATCTCAAGTTGCAGTTGGCCGACGTGAATTCCTATCTGTATTTGGTAGTGATTACCCAACAAAGGATGGCACTGGTGTTCGTGATTACATCCACGTTATGGATCTGTCTGATGGACACATTGCAGCACTTGAGAAAGTAGGGCGTAAAGACGGTCTTCACATCTATAACCTAGGTACTGGCAACGGTTCAAGTGTATTAGATATGGTTAAAGCCTTCGAGAAAGCGAGCGGCCAAGCGATACCTTATAAACTCGTTGAGCGTCGTCCCGGAGATATTGCAGAGTGTTGGGCCGACCCAGCGAAAGCTCAGAAAGAACTGGGGTGGAATGCGACACGCACACTGGCTGAAATGACTGAAGATACATGGCGCTGGCAATCAACAAATCCTGATGGTTTCCCTGGTTGATTGAGTGATTTCATGAATAGTTAACGTACAAAAAGATGCTCTAGGGCATCTTTTTTGATCTAAATCGAATAAAAAGTGATTTGGTGGTTAAAAAGTATCATTCTGTATCGGTTGTTGTTATCATGCTCGCGAATTATATGTTTAATGTTAATTTTCTTTGGAGTTAATCATGGAACTAGGCCTAATCATCACTTTCATCATTGCTGCTGCAGTAATGGTTAAGAAAGAAATGGCAGAGAAATAATTTCACTTTACCCCTTTTTGATACAACTTTTAGTGAAATAACAAAAGCCAGCTTATCGTAAGCTGGCTTTTTAGTTTCTACAGTATTTTTTTGTATGGCTTTATTTTGGAACGACCTAGATCTTTAATGACCTAGGCCTTTAATAAACTTAGCTCAACAACGAACTAGATTTCTAACCAGTTAGAACTCGTAGTTTGCAGATATACCCCAGTTACGACCCGGTTGAGACTTAATATCGGTGTTGAACTTAGAATCGTGCCCACGGCCTGACATGTCATTGTACAGCCAATATTTTTTGTCTAATGCGTTGAATAGACCCGCTCGTAAGGTTAAATCCGTGACAGGGCGGTAATAAGCAGTCAAATCAACAACTGTGTATCCAGCCACGTTTACGTTGTCATCGGAGTTCCACTCATCTTTCGCAGCAACCATCTTAACATTTAAAGCAGAACCAAAAGTCTCGCGCTCGATTCCAAGACCTAGCGTACCCGTTAGTGGTGCTACAGAATCAATGGATTTACCCGTAGATTTATCTTCACCATCAGCATAAGCGACCGCTAAACGAGTGTAGGTTCCAAATGGTGCGTCTAACAAAGTGTCTAGATTAATCGTTGAAGAAAGCTCTGCACCATAGATAGTTACTTTATCTAAGTTCTCTTTGGTGTATACGTCTTTACCGCCTTGTTTGCCCGTTTTCGTCTGGTTAATGAAATCAGAGTAATCAGTGTAGAAAGTGCTTAGTTCAAAGCGAGCATGTTCATTATTGCCACGAAGACCAAGCTCGTAAGAGATACTTCTTTCGGCTTTCAAGTTAGGGTTAGCTTCAATGATGGCACCTCGAGTATAGAAGTAGTAGAGGTCGTAAACTGAAGGTGCTTTAAACCCTTGCCCAACTTGACCAAATACCGATAGGTTATCATTGATGTGGTAAACTGAACCTAGCTTAGCTGTGACGGCGTCATCTTTATTCTTCTCATATTGAGTCTTGTAGCCTTCATCCGTTGATGGGTCAGCAACAAATGAGTCATAACGAAGACCGCCAGTTACAATCAACTTGTCTTCCATGAAAAATGCTTGGTCTTGAACAAACACACCCCATTGCGTTATTTCTGCATCAGGGATACCAGTGCTACCCGGTGTAACAGTGCCTCGGTCAAACTTATGGTCGTAATTTTCTAGTTCAAAGTCATTCTGCAGGTATGTGAAACCATATGTGAATTCGTGATCCGCACCATCGATATTCACTAACTTAGAAAGCTGTGTATCAAGCTGCATGTTTACATCTGATGCATCACGCTCACGAAGTCGGCGTCCGTTGAAGCGAGTTGTATCGTAGTTTTTATTCAGAGAACTTGAGTCTTGGTAACTTAGAGACCAGTCTAAAGAGTCAGCAATTGAAGAGCTTAGTTTAAGCTGTTGTTCCAATGTTGCACGAAAACGTTTGTTGGTGTCTTTGTTGTAATTATCAGTATATACAAAGCCTGGCATAAGCTGATAGCCATTGTAGTTTAGCTCATCTTCATCATATTGACGTTGGTAATGCTCAACCGTAATACCAACCTTATTTGAATCTGATACATTGTAGAATGCTTTCGCTAGGATATTACTTAATTCCGTATCTGCCGGGTTCTCTGCACCACGATCAGGACCTTGAACTTCGCTTCCTGATGAATGAGTTTCTGTCTCGTGGCCTTGAGCGTATGTCGCCATAACGATCGTTTCTAACTTATCTTTACGCATCGCCCAAGAAACTGTGTTCTTGAACTGTTCATCTGCAGATGTATAGGTAGATTTGATGCCAAAACGGTTTTCATCCCCGTCAGTTCTAAGCATATCCTCTGGATTTTTAGTTCTTAGCAGTACTGCACCACCAATGGCATCTGAACCGTAAAGCGTAGAAGCAGGGCCTTTATTCACCTCTATGACACTTAATGTATCGACTTCGATCGCATTCGAATATTTACGTTGCTCAGAAGCGCCAGGGTTATATGGTGTAGGTTGTTGAACTCCATCTACCATAAGTTTAACGCGATCACCTTCAACACCGCGGATGTTAAAGCCTGAAATACCAAAACGGCCACCGCCTTGAGCTTCTACTCCTGGCGTGTATTGAAGAGCTTGCTTTATGTCGCTAGACATTTGATTATCTATGTCTTTTGCAGAGACAGACTCAATTGAGCTTGAAACGTCTTCTTTGTTTTGTTCGGTACGCGTTGCTGATACAACAACCTCGTCAAATAGGGCATAATCTTCAGCAAAGGCTGATGTTGATGAAAGCGCTAAAACGATTGAAGCAGAGAGTAGGGATTGCTTATACATCTGATAGTTACCTTAGTTCCATAATATCATCTTGATTTGCGAAAGATGATATTGGATCTAAATGATAATTACTGTTATTTGCATTTAAATAATTTTCAATATTATCAACTAATTCATAATTAGCGTTATTAAACACATGTATTAAAAAGAGTTTTTCAGTTCCATTCACCATGTGAATGCTTCTCTTTTTGTGATTTAGTTCTCACTTACAAAGTAGGAAAGTTATGCATAGCCCAATAACACTTGAAGCCTTACACATATTAGATGCCATTGATCGTCGTGGAAGCTTTGCGGCAGCGGCTAATGAAATGGACCGAGCACCTTCTTCATTGAGTTATCAAATCCAGAAGCTAGAACAAGACTTAGATATTATGATTTTTGATCGCTCAGGCCACCGTGCAAATTTCACGGAAGCGGGGCAGTTAATATTAGAGCAAGGAAGGATCATTCTTGGTGCCACTGAACAGCTCGTTAATGACGCGAGTATTCTTGCTAATGGCTGGGAGTTGGATTTAACGATTGCCTTTGATGGCATTATTCCGATTGCTAATTTCTTCCCATTAGTCGATGAACTCGGAAAAATAAGTAAAACTAGGGTTCGATTACAAGAAGAGATTCTAGCTGGATGTTGGGAATCTCTTTCAGACGGCCGAGCTGATTTATTGGTGTGCCCAAAGGTTGACACCATACCAAACGATATGAAAAGTGACATTATCGGTAAGATGGAAATGGTATGGGTTGCAGCATCGAATCACTATGTTCATAAGCGATCTGGTAATTTCGACCAAAAGGCGAGAGAAAGTTACAGGGTTATCGCAATTGCAGATACAGCGCGTGACCAACCTGCATTAAGCATCAATATTCTAGAAAAGCAGCCACGTTTAACCGTAACAAGCTTCCCAGCCAAGGTAGAGGCTCTAACTGCAGGGTTAGGGATCGGCACCTTACCGAATAGTGTAGCTAAACCTTTGATTGAATCTGGCGTTCTACAACAAATTTCGGGTACCGAACCACAGCCTATCGACATCGTAATGGCTTGGCGACGTAACAAAATGGGCGACGCCAAGTCTTGGTGTATTCAACACCTAAAAAAAACATGGGCGTTAAAGTAACGGCAACACCATATCTGCAGTGCCGTCTTCAAAACTGATATCTAGCTCAAAGCCCAGCTTCTGGGCTAGTGTCAGCATCCCTCGGTTGGTCGGCATCGTCATGCCCGACATCTGCTTGGTCTGCTTTGTACGACAGTAGTCAATAACCTTAGTCATCAAAATGCGGCCTAATCCGACGCCTTTCAGATCGGAACGTATCAGAATAGCGAACTCTGCATCGGTGTTCTCTGGGTTAATCAACGCTCTCGATACGCCAATAATCGCGGGTACGCCTTGTTCCTTTCGAACGACCACAAATGCAATTTCTCTATCAAAGTCAATCTGAGTAAAGTTAGCCAACGCCTCATGATTGAATTCACCCACATCACTAAAGAAACGCTTGTAAAGGTCTTCTTTGGATACACGATGAATAAAATCAGCATGAAGCGGCTCGTCTTCAGGAAGGATCGGGCGTAACAACACCTCAGTGCCGTCCTTAAGTACGATATTCTCTTCCAATTCGACTGGATAAGGGCGAATCGCAAGACGTTCTTGAGGATCGCCTTGGTATGCTTTCAAGATGATATCGGCATCTAATATCGTGAACTTGTCACCATTGGCCAGTACTGGATGGATATCCAAATCATGTATTTCAGGGCAATCTACTACCATCTGAGATATACGCACCAACAATTCAGAGAGACCTTCAATATCAATCGGGTTAGGTAGTTTTTGCAGACGAATCTTGCCGCTTTTTATCGCTCGAATGATCAAGTAACGCGCCAGTGTCATATTGAGTGGTGGAAAGGCTGCAGCAGCGTCAATGGATTCATCCCATTCAGAACCTCCTTGACCAAGTAAAATGATAGGACCAAAGGTTTCGTCCGTTGTCACTTTTACACGTAGCTCCTGCCCGCCGGCGAGTTTGGCCATTCCTTGAATTAACAATCCATGAATATGCGCAGTAGGGAACGACAGTTGAGAGCGATCGAGAATCGCCTGAGCCGCATTGGCGACTTCATTGCTGTTTCTTAAATTAAGCATGACTCCTTGCACGTCCGACTTGTGTGCAATGTCTGGCGAGCGTAGTTTAACTGCGACTGGGTAACCAATCGTTTCAGCAATATGTACCGCTTCACTTGGGTCAGAAGCTATCCAAGTTGGTAATACATCTAGGTTGAAGTGCTTGAAAAATTGGCTATTTTGATGCGTATCAAGGCTGACTGTATCTTTATCCAGTAGTTGTCGTTCTATCCAATTTTTTGCATCTGCTAGATCTTCAATATGGACTTTTTCTGCCGTGGTTGGCGTTTCCATTAACTGACGCTGGTTACGCCTGTACTCGACCAAGTGCATGAATGCGACTACTGAACTTTCAGGTGTTCGATAGGTTGGGAAACCCGCTTCGGTAAACAACTTTCGTGCTGGCTTTGCTGTTAGCTCACCAGACCAATTCGTTAGAATGTTAAATCGCTTGTGGCGAGGATGCTTTTTAATGGCTTCAATAATTCGTTCAGCTGTTTTAGCTGAATGTGCGATCGCAGAAGGGCTGTGCATGATAAGAATCGCATCCGCTTCATCACCATCTAACAAGATGTTTATCGTATCGATATAACGTTGCTCACCGGCGTCACCAACTATATCGATTGGATTACTCTGAGACCAACTCAATGGCAAAACCTTATTGAGTTTCTCTAGCGTATCTTCAGAAAACTCGGCAAGTTTACCACCACGGTCAAAAAGGGTATCCACCGCCATGATCGCTGGGCCGCCCCCATTGGTCACAATAGCCAAGCGCTCTCCACGTAGTGGTACTGAATGAGTCAGAGTCTCTACCGCTGCAAACAGTTCATGTAAGTTCTTAACTCGCAACATGCCGCTGCGTCGGATCGCTGAGTCATAGATAATATCTAACGTATCGGCACCGCCAGTATGTAGCATGGCCGCCGCCCGGCCTTTAGCGGTTCGCCCGCCTTTTAACACTAGAATTCGTCTATTACGTGACGCAGCACGGGCAGCAGAGATAAAGCGCCTCGCATCTTTAATACTATCAACATAAAGCAATATTGCTTCGGTGTGAGAGTCGGTACTCAGATAATCCAACAGCTCCGAGAATTCTATGTCACTGCCATTACCTATCGAGATAAACGCCGAGAAGCCGATCTCTTTATCGTTCGCCCAATCTAGAATCGTTGTACACACTGCAGCGGATTGAGAAACAAAGGCGATTTTACCTGGCAGCGCCGTCACCGGAGAAAAAGAGGCATTCAAATTTAACCACGGGACAATAACTCCCAAGCTATTGGAACCAAGTACCCGAATATTGTTTGCTTTGGCGATTGCAATACATCTCTCATCAAACGTTTCACTGTTATCACTTTGCTGTTGCATGTCTGAGGAGAGCACAATAACGGAAGCGATGCCTTTCTCGGCCAACTCTTCAAAAATAGCCACATTGCGTGTCGCATTAGTGCACAAAATAGCAAGGTCAGGCACGATAGGTAGCGACAAGATGTTTTTGTAAGAGAGGACGCCTGCGACAGAATCGTATTTTGGTGTTACCGGCATCACCGCACCTTTAAAATCCCCGTGCAACAAATTGTTCATGACGATATATCCTGCACGCGTTTCTCGTTGAGATGCACCAACAACAGCGATTGAACGGGGTTTAAGTAGGGGATCAAGATGATTCATAGACATATCCTAGCAATGCACGTAAGTTCATCGTAACTTACTTTTCATTCACGGGTTGATGGCAAATTCACCGAATTAAGATGAATAAGCAGACACTGCATAAAGTTTGTGAAATAGGTCACCCACTAATGGTGTATAATCTCAAAGTTAACTTGATTCTAAACCGACGTATCGGCATGATTTATAGTAATTATTATTAAGGATATAGAGCTTTCCATGAAAAAACTTGCAATTGTGACTTTGCCACTGCTCTTGGCTGCATGTGTATCTGACAACTACGTTACCAATGTAACGTCAGATAGCTATCAAGAAGAGTTCAAAACGGCTAAAGTTGAAGCTCCAGTTGTATCTCAATCTGAGCAGACTGCCGTTGTTGAAGAGAACGTGGTCAACGTTGTCAGAACCACACCTGTAGAACAAAAAATCACTCACACGACTAGAGCTAAGCCGGTTGCAACAATTACAGCTCCAACCAAGAAGCAACAAGACATGAACCAACGCTTTGGTTACACAGTTCAAGTTGTTGCTGTCGGCAGCCAAGCCAAAGTCGATTCTTTTGTAAAAATGCTACCAACCACTTCCCAGCCAATTTGGGAAAACTACAAAATGGTTAACGGCACGAAGTGGTTCACTGTACTTTACGGTGACTACGCGACACGCTTAGACGCTAAAAAGGCGATTTCATCTTTGCCGAGCAGTTTTCAAAACTTAAAGCCATTCGTTAAGAGCATTGATGATATCAAGAACTCTGAATACCCAACGCTTAACAAGTTAAACTAAGTTTTAAATCATAAAGAAGGAGCAAATGCTCCTTCTTTTGTTTTATGACGGTTAGTTTTGTTTAATAGTTAATCGCTCACTCCTTAGATGACGATTTTAGCATTCAAAACACTGTACCTATTTCGACTTTTGTTTATCATTGAAGTCAGTATTCCTAGTTTCAAGGACCGAATTTACCCATGAACACCACAAACATCCTTCTACTTTGCGGCGGTGGATCTTCAGAGCATGAAGTGTCGATCGTTTCAGCCAATTACCTTTTTGAACAACTTAATAGCGTTGCAGATTTTAACGTTGTGAGAGTTGAAATTAAAAACGAAGGCTGGTGTCTTGATTCTGGTGAGTTGGTTTATCTTGATATTAACGATCAAACCTTACGTGGCGACAACTTAGAATCAAAAGTCGATTTCATTGTTCCATGTATTCATGGTTTCCCGGGCGAAACAGGTGACATTCAATCACTGTTTGAAATGGCTAAGATTCCGTACCTAGGTTGTGGTTCTGAAGCAAGCAACAACAGCTTCAATAAAATCACATCAAAACTTTGGTACGACGCTCTGGGTATCCCAAATACGCCTTATCTGTTCTTATCCGACAACACTGAACAAGCTCATGCGCAGGCGACACAAGCCTTTGAAAGTTGGGGAAAAGTGTTCGTCAAAGCGGCTCGTCAGGGATCTTCCGTTGGCTGTTACCAAGTCAATCAAGCAGAAGAATTAAGTGAAGCAATCAACAAGGCATTTACCTTCTCTGATCAAGTGCTTATTGAGAAATCCGTGGTGCCAAGAGAGCTAGAAGTTGCCGCTTATGAAATTGATGGCGAACTACAGATAAGCAAGCCAGGCGAGGTGATTGCACCTAATGGCGCATTTTACTCTTACGAAGAGAAGTACAGTGCAGACAGCCACTCAATTACTGAAGTTGAAGCAACTAACTTAACCGATGAACAGCGTGAATTGATTGCAGACAGCGCCCGCAAGGTATTCACGCAGATGAAGCTTCGTCACTTGTCTCGTATCGATTTCTTCTTAACACAAGACAATGAGATCTACCTGAACGAGGTGAATACCTTCCCAGGTATGACGCCAATTTCCATGTTCCCAAAAATGGTTGAACATGACGGCCACAAATTCAGCCAGTTCTTAGAGAACTGCGTGAGAACGAGCCTTTCTTAGTTCACCCAAAATATCTTAGCCGTTTTATATAACTCATTAGATAACAAATAGCGCCTTGAGCTTACCTGCCAAGGCGCTATTTGTTTTTAAGTCGGAAGTTTTTGGTTTGCAAAGTCAGTTGATTGACTAAGCAGTTTATTAACAATCTGCCTATAAAAAACCGTAGATAAACAAGCCGCCTCTTAACAAAGCCATCAGCTCATTGCCAAGGGATTAGTGCTTTAAACTTCATCTTCTCACTCTCAGAGGTACCCGAATAACCCACATATTGTGCAGGCATTGCAGGGCTGAGCCAACGACCAAAATCTTGGATTTCTCTCACCTTAAGGCCTTGTTTCGACAGTTCTTGTGCGGCACCTACACGAATAGAGTTCCCGGAGAAATGGTGGTTGTCAGCCAATTGAAGTAAGTCACTTGCTCTTCTCAATATTCTGTAGATCGACGAATCATCTAAAGGTTGCAGACTGATATTTTCATGTTTGTCTATCGCACGAAATACAGGCAACTCGTCTTGTGTTCCAGTAAACGAAAACCAACGCTCAAGTGCGGCGCTTGCTACTCGCGATAGCCTATACACTGAATTTTTTATTGTAATCTGGTACTCATTCTCAACGCTCTCCACATTATCCATCGACAACGCCCTTAGTTCAGATCGCTTTAAAGCACACTCGAACATCACATTATAAATCGCGATATCTCTGATCTCTTTTAAGCTCGATTTCTCATGGGAAAGTAACGTGTTTAACTCAGTAAGGTGTGCGGATGTCATGGCATTGGTTTGTTTAGAGTCGCCAGACATTCGAGATTGCAAGTGGAGCAGGGTAAAACGAACTTGCCTATGCTTGATTGGGTTAGCAAAGCTCAACACAGTATGCAACAAGCTAAGTGTTGCAGTGTAACGTTTCAAAGACGAGAATTTTCTTTCACTGGATTCAGTCTCAAGAAAACGCCGAACAGCAGTGATGGATGCTGGGAGTGTGTTGATACGATTTTTAGTACAGAACGCATGGTAGCGATTCCAATCACTGTAGATACCCAACAAGGAGTTTCGAGAGTACTGATATCCTGTTAACTCATCTATAATTTCAATTGTCGCGTGGCTGTTTAATTTTTCAACAAATGAATTAATTATCACAGAGTCCGATAAAATAGGGACTTTTTTTCTCAAATTACCGTACCTCAACAGGTGTTTTTGCCATATTATGCTTGATATCATTAGAAGTATACTTATGATTAACGTAATGAAAACAAAACGATGATCAATGGATATGGCAAATTCAGTTTACCGAGGCGTTCCTCTACAATCAGCGGATGCAAACAACACCGTTTGGCGTGCCAAGCTAAAAAACAACATTATTCAAGGCAATTTACCTGCTGTGAAAAAGAGTATTGATTGGTGGATTGATACTGCGACCCTTATTGACCCGAAAGAATTCACAGCGTTAAACAAGTCGAGAGCGTCTGGTGGTGGCTTAGCTGAAAACTTCCATGGTTACCAAATTAAAAATGATAGCGGTGAGCCTAACGCTTGGTATTGCATGTTTAACGGGCGCCTAATTAAAGGTGGCAAGATTGCAATCCAGCGTCATATAGAGGCTTTCTTACTCGCAAAACAAAAAGCAGCACAGCAAAAGAAGTAAAATTATGAGCCTAGTATATTCAACTGAAACAGGTCGTATTAAACCTGAAGAAGAGAAAGTCCAGCGCCCTAAAGGTGATGGTATTGTTCGAATCCAAAAAGAAACCAAAGGCCGTAAAGGCAAAGGCGTTTCTATCGTAACAGGCTTAGACCTAGATGACGCACCATTAAAACTCATGGCTGCGGAACTCAAAAAAGTATGTGGTTGTGGCGGCTCAGTAAAAGATGGCAACATCGAGATTCAAGGCGACGCTCGTGACAAGCTCAAAGCGCATCTTGAAAAGAAAGGCTACAAAGTTAAATTTGCTGGCGGTTAAGCTCTAACTAATGCTAGGGGTAAAATCGAAGATTATTATCACTGGTTATTAGGTATTTTATGGTAAATAGCCACTCTGGTTAAATACACAGTAGAATTCAGAGAGTACCGATACAACATAAAGGCAGGGCATCGCATAAAGATACCTGCCTTATAAACACCGAAATCAATTTAACATAACGTACATAATACGCACTAGCGCTGTAGGCGCAAAGTTGTAATGTCACTTTTTAGCAAAGTTAAAATGTCTCTTTTTT